>SKHQ01000090.1 GCA_007116915.1 Candidatus Methanomethylophilaceae archaeon | reverse complement strand
ATGCTGAGGCTCCGTTCTTACAGGAGTGCGAATCGGCGGGAAGGAGCAGTTTCTCGCCCTTGCGGGCGGCCATTACGGATTGGCAATGGCTCATCTGCTTCTCTGGTACGGTGTAACCCTCGGGAGGTTCCTCGCCCTCCTTGATGAGTTTTACCGCCACTGGTTCATGCCTCAATCTCAAAGAATCCTTCAGCCTTGTGGCCATATCTCGGTTGCTCATAAGCTCACCACCGTTAAGATGAAAATAGAAGTGTTTAAAGGGTTTGTATGCTGAGGGACTTATGCCCACTCATCGACCTTCAGGTCATAGAAGTTGTAGACCTTCTCCGGACAGACCATCTCACAGTGCTTACAGGCGGTTCCCAGGCACTTGTCTGTCTCAATCACGATACGGAAGCCTCCGAACTCGTCGTCGGTGTGCACCTTGAGCGCCCTCTCGGGACAGGTCTTCTCACACTTGCGGCACCCGATACAGCCGGGGAAGTTGGCGTTCATGGTGACGCCGACCTCGCTCAGGGTCCTCAGGCCCTTGTCACCAACCTCTGGTATATCACTCTTAACCGTACGTATTACCTGCTTGGGTCGACGTATGGCGGGGAGAGGTGAGAGTCCATGCATCTGGATCATCTCGTTGAACATGTCTGAGCCCATGCCCTCCAACCAATAGGCTATCTCGAGGACGTACATATGCTCGAAGGTCTGGTTGGTGGCGAACATTATGTGGTTGGCCGCAATCGAGTCGGCGACCTCCTGCATGTGGTCCAAGGTCTCTGGGTCACGTATCAGGTCGTGGGCCATCATCAAGGACGTGTTACCTAACTGATACACCGTGTCAAGCACACGAGGGATCATCCCGCATGTCTGAGCCTTCAAAGCATCGACGTATGTGCCTGAGGCACCGGCCATATACATGGTCTTGACGTCGTCATCATTTATACCCACCTCATGCATCAAAGTCCTATGGCCTGCACGTATCGCTCCCATGGCCTTGCCGGCCTCCTGCACATCGAGCTCTGAGAATCGTATCTCATCCATCATGTGAATGTGTCTTGACGGAGTGGCT
Source organism: Candidatus Methanomethylophilaceae archaeon (assembly GCA_007116915.1). Classification (GTDB taxonomy): domain Archaea; phylum Thermoplasmatota; class Thermoplasmata; order Methanomassiliicoccales; family Methanomethylophilaceae; genus PWHV01. Next base: position 4,596 of record SKHQ01000090.1, on the reverse strand, counting down.
ATGGATGGAAGGTCTATTATGCCAGTATTTATGCCCAGGGCTATCGCCGATACCACGCCGGTGCCGGTTATACCATAGGCCTTCAACTGAGAGATTCTGTTAGTCGCACCGGTGACGGGGTCTACGTTGGCGGCCAGGCTCACACGGAGGTCCTCATCGAGTACCAAGTTGCCCCAGGTGCCGTCTTCGTTCAAATTGAGGTCGCAAATCGCATGGGGTGCGGCCAACATCCCGGATGCTATGGATTGTCCTTCCATTGCCGGACCAGCGGCAGCACTTCCTGAGTACAACTCCCCATCGTGGTACAGGCCCATCTCGGCATTGGTGCCGTAGTCGGTGACCATACAGGTCTCCTTCTTATCCAGCATCCCCGACTTCATTATCATGGCCAAGGCATCCGCCCCTATCTCGTGCCTTATGGCCGGAGGTATGATAACCTCCATCTCACTGCGCATGGATGTTAGTTCTAGGTCACCCGCAGTGATTATGTGCCCACGGCGGGAGGGTCGAACCACTCCCAGAGCATCGAGTTTGTTCTTGCCCGCATAAGCCAGATCCCGGATCTCGATGTTCTCGAACAACGATAGTTGAATGGGATTTCCACACACTGAAAGGCGTGCGACGTCTTTAGGGTCAACATCGAGAAGACTCAGCAGCTGGTCCACAGTCTGCCTTATTATCCGATGTCCGATCTCGGAGCCGTTCCCGATCCAGAAGTGAAGATGGTCCATCACATTGGCACCCGGTAGGGGGTGACGCATGGTGATGGCCGTGGATACAATCTTGGCGTCGCGGTCTAGGTCCACTAAGTGGGCCCTGTATCCGCTGGTGCCTAAGTCCAGAGCAATGCCGTAAGCCATAAAGCTACCTCGTAACGTTAATGGCAATAGCCGTTAAGAACATTTGCCAAAGATAAAAATTAAAAATGAAGGTAAGAGGTTTGGTTGGAACGATATCAGCCCTTGACCGCTTTGACGAGAGCCATGAGGTTCTCGTTGGATATGAGCGCGGACAGTCCGCAACCGGGCGAGACAACGTTGAATCCCGCGGCGGCGACAGTCTTTCCGTGCGCCATACAGTCTGCAGGTGTGCCCTGCAACAACGGGTTGACGACACCGACGTTTCCGACCAGACCGGCACGGCCAGCGACCTTCTCGACGGTCTTGGCAGGGTCGACCTTCTCCTCGACGGACAGAGTGGTGACGCCAGTGGCGATCATGTTGTCCAGGATCGGGAAGGTGTCACCGCAGATGTGCAGACAGGAGAATGCATCCTTGACGCTAGCCAGACAGTCGTGTATGTAACCGCCTACGTAGTCGTCGAACATGTCAGGGGACAGCAGGTCGGTCGAAGCGGATGGCTCGGACATCTGGATGACGTCAGCGCCGGCGTCGGACAGTGCCTGGGAGTATGCGGTGCATATCTCGTTGGATGCCTTGACCCACTTGATGACCTCATCAGGGGACATCAGTATACCGAAGACCAGGTTCTCAGTCTCGACGAGGTGACCGGCCACTGTGAACGGACCGGTGTTACCGGCGATGACCGGGTAGTTTTCTCCATACTGGTCAGCAAGAATCTCGATAGCCTTGAGGACGGCGGCGGGCCTGCCAGTGGCGAGGAACTCCTCGGGAGCCATCAGGTTGGGCTCATCGAACTCTTCCATCATGGGGTTCATCTTGAAGGGATGCTCCTTCAGCATCGGGGTCCTGTCCTTCTTTCCAGGGTCCACTGTGGCGCCCAGGGCCTCGACCTCTGCGGTCAGGCAGAAGGGAGCCCTAACGGCCTCGAAGCCGAGGATGTCAGCCTGTCCAGCGCCCAATTTAGCCATCAATTCAGGCTTAAAGTGCGCGTCCGGCCAATAGACATCTAGTGCCTCCATCTGACCGATGGTAGCGCTCTGTGTGAACACTGCCACCGGGGGTCTGTCTACTTCTTCCAGTCTTAGTGCAGCGAGCACTCTTTCTCTTGGAGTCATGTCAGCCAAATTAATCTCCTCCGATAATCTCGAGTATGGATTTCAGTTATTTAATATCGTTGTAATGTCAATCGTTAACGGCTTTGACTCGGAAGTCTGGCATAGGCGGATCGGCCACTACTCTAACGGTAATTTCCGCGAAGTTCATGCCCCTGCTGCCCGCACCCTCCCAAGTCCCCCATCCGCCCTCGACGGCACGGTTTATCTTGACCTTGGAATGGACTTTTATGTTATTACCACCGGACGCCTCCGCCTTGGCTTTGAGATGTCGGATAAGACTGCTTTTGCAGGCCTCCACCGCGGAATCGAAGTGCGCGTACTCCATGGGACCAATGAACGGCACGTTTGCAAGATAGGCGTAATTGATCGTCGGTGAAACCGTGGCACTCAATGATTCCATTATCTTGGAGCATACCGCACCGACTGCATTGCCCACCTCATAGTCCTGAGGGAATACTACCTCAGCCCCCAATCTCTCACTGAGATCATCCATGAGAAAACTGGCAGGAGCACCGACGCCGATGATCGGCACTGTGCATCGGGGTTCGAGACGGAATATCCCGGAACGACGTGGGTTTATGGCCTTGTTTATCAGTTCCTTGGACTGATCGCAGTCGGTGTGCCAAGTGCCCAGCTCGTCGTGTAAAAGTTTGCGGACGATGGAGGCGGAGATAATCCTCCTCACCTCCTCCATGGCCATGAATGCGAGTTGCTCCTTCTCCATGGTTATGGAGTCGGCCATGGCCTGTAGGCCGGCCTCCGCCATATCGCGGTCACCGATGTCCAGTAAGCCCTGGCAATGAAGAATGTCAGTAGGAGTGAGGCTTGAAGACACTATCACTCCCTTCTGCCTGAGGGATGAGAGGTACTGATCTATGATCCACAGGCCTTCAGTCCGGTCTCTTATCTCAGATGCCGTCATCGGACCGTTGCCGGCGAGAACATCGTATATCCTCCTCTCCTTATCGTTGAGAGACGGAGGTTCGCCCTTCTCGGCCATGTAGAATTGGGTAAGTCCGGAGTGTAGCATCCTCTCCTTCAAACCGGGAGTCGGCGGTAGCATGCACAGGGGCACGACACGGTCCGGACCGATCTTCAGGACCATACGGTCGAAGTATATGCGCGAATCACCGCCCAATGCCACGGTCAACATGTCCACCGCTTTGACCCTGGTCCTCCATGAGCCTACCTTGGCGCCTTCATGCATTATCATCGGGAATCCCTCCTCCAGGACGGCGATGTCGGTAGAGGTGCCGCCTATGTCAACGATTATGCACTCGTCGCTGCCGGAAAGAACCTTGCCGCCCATGGCAGAGGCGGCGGGGCCGGAAAGTATTGTCTCCACCGGACGGTCCCTGGCGACCTCCAAGGCCATTACGGATCCGTCTCCTTTGTATATCATGATGGGAGCGGTCACGCCGATCTTGGCGAATGATTCCTCCAGATCATCGAAGAACGCGTTAACACGGGGGATCAGCTTTCCGTTGAGTACCGCCGTCTCGGTACGGAGGGCGATACCCAGTTCAGCGCTCAGCTCATGGCCGGAGATGACCGGCAGACCGGTCATATCCCGGGCGAGCTTCTTCACCGTCCTCTCCTGACTGGCGTTGGCTATGCTGAACAGACCGGAAATGGCGATTGCATCCACGCCTTTACTTACCTTCTCGATGGCCTTTCTGACCTGGTCCATGTCCAAGCTAGCCTTGGCGACCCCTTTGGGGTCGTATCCGCCACGGACGTGCTCCATATTCTTCTCCTGGAAGTGTATGTCTTCAACCGGGTCCCAGCCTATCAGTATCAATCCCACCTCACCACCATGTCCCTCCAATATGGAGTTGGTGGCCAATGTGGTGGATATCCCGACCAGCGAGATTTCCGACGGTTTTATCGCAACTGAAGAGAAAACCGACTCCACTGCTTCCAGAAGACCTTTTGAGAGGTCATGGTGAGTCGTCTTGGCCTTGCGTTTCGCCAGCACTTTTACAGTGTCAAGATCGACGATAACTGCGTCGGTGTATGTTCCGCCTGTATCTATACCGAGTCCGAATCTCTTTACATCTGACATTTAGGAACACTATCCCGTTGCAACGATTGAACTCTTATGTTAACAATAGTGCAACGGACCAAGAAAGGAAATGAAGGGTAAAAAGTTTATGAGGATCGGGTCTTGCGACCCGATTACCTTGCAGCGATGATCGCAGTGGCGACCTTGGAGCACTCGACAGCGTCGTATGTCCAGGCGTCGGCACCGATCTGGTCGGCGAAATCCTTGGAGGTAGCTCCACCGCCGATCATGGTCTTGATCTTGCCCTTCAGACCCTCTTCCTTCAGCATCTTCTCCATCTGCTTCATGCCGTCCAGAGTGGGGGTCATGAGAGTAGATTCGGCGATGATGTCGGCGTTCTCGTCCTTGGCCTTCTGCAGCATGTCCTTGATGGGAACGTCCTTACCCATGTCGAAGACCTTCATGCCAGTACCGGTCAGGAGAGCCTTGCAGATGTTCTTGCCGATGTCGTGAACGTCACCCTCGACGACACCGATAACGATGGCGCCCTTGTCGCCACCGTCTCCAGCCTGGAGCATGGGCAGCACGAGGTTCAGACCCTGGTACAGGGTGT
>SKHQ01000083.1 GCA_007116915.1 Candidatus Methanomethylophilaceae archaeon | reverse complement strand
GCCCTGATCAAGGACGGAATGGTGTCCCCTGGTCTGTTGAACATGGTGGAGATGGCTTTCAGAGCCTACGACCCCTGCAACTCCTGTGCCACGCACAGTCTGCCTGGTCAGATGCCTCTGAAGGCGGTCATAAGGGACGCGGACGGCGAGATCTACAAGACCTTCTCCCGCAACTGAGAGACCAACCAAACCCTTTTCACAAAACCTTTCTTTTTTTGTATTTTCTACCTGGTACCCTAAGGTCCTTCAACCTTCCCAGGGCAGCACCGTCTAGAAGATACACCAACGCATTATCGATATCCAAGGCAGGGTTGTTGAGAACCGGTCCAAGGAAGCCTTCCCCCTCGATGTTGACCGGAGAACCGCCAAGATTCGGATTGAATGCGGGAAGGACTATCAGCTCTTTTGTCTCCCCCGGTCTGTAAGGAACCCTCAACCAGCATGGTTCCGTAGGTCCTGAGCCTTGAGGCGACATGAACGCCATGCGTGAATGGTTATGGCCGCAGATCAATGTGTCACAGGAGTCCAGGCGTTTAGAAGGTAAAGTGTGGCCGTGCAAAAGTCCCACGTCATTCAGCCTTAGGCCGCTGGCGGGGTGTACACTCACATCCTCAGGCAGGAATTCCTCTAAACCGCCATCGTGATTGCCCCTGACGACCTCTACCCTCGGATAGGCGTCCGTCATTCTACGGAAGAACCGGGGTATCTCACGATGCTCTTGGCGAGTGCTCCCCGGGACGCGGTGCTTGACATCTCCGAGGATGACAAGCGCGTCCTTTCCTGCCGAAGCCTGTATCAGTTCCCGCTCCATCTTCTCGGTCTGGGAAGGAATGTGGAATCCTCTCCAGGAAAGGTGGGCCTCCAGGCCGATATGGAGATCAGCGACAACCACTATTTCCTCTTCTCCAGATAGTAGGAGCATAGCCTTATCGGCCACAGGTAATACTCTCATATCCCCTTACCGAATTCCAAGGCCTCTATCAAGCTCGGTCCAATGTGATTCAAAATGTCAGAAGCAATCATACCGTAACCTTGGAATTGGAAAGCCTTCTCACCCGCCATGCCGTTAATGTAGGCACCAAGGCGGGCAGAGTCATACGGTGAGCAACCTTTGGACAATAGTCCGGCTACTGTACCCGCCAACACATCCCCGGTTCCTCCTACGGTCATGGAAACGTTCCCAGTACGGTTGAATTTGATATGACGGCCATCGCTGATGATGTCCACTTGTCCCTTGAATAGGATGGTCGCACCCACTTTATTGGCCGTCTCACGGATATAATCGGCGAGTTCTTCTACCTCATCGGGAGATTTGATTCCTGTCAATTTCTCCATTTCCTGCCGATGAGGGGTGATGACTGCCCTTCCGGAAAAATCAATATCCTGATAATAACTCCCTAATGCAGTAATGGCATCAGCATCAATGACTAGTGGCTTGTCACATTCTGCGATAAATGTCTTGATTGCCCGTATGGTCTCCTCATCCACGCCCAGTCCCGGGCCTATAAGGACGGTGTCGACCTTTTCACAAATCCGCAACACCTCTTCAATGTGTTTTCTCTTAAGTATCGATCCTTCCAGGCCGTGGCATATGAGTTCCGGGGAATATGAGGCCACGATAGAATGAATGTCATTAGGTATCGCAATGCGAACCAAGTCGCTACCGGCTCTGTATGCCGCCATCCCTGCAAGTGCTGGAGCTCCTGTGTAAGGTCCTCCGCCAACAACTAACAGCCTACCGTTCTCACCTTTGTGTGACTCCGGGCGAGGGACTGGATATCTCTGTGCCTCACCAGGGCCTGTGAATTTGACAGCCTCACTTGGTATCCCTATGTCGGTTATGACTATCTCGCCGCAGTTGTCCTCATCCATGCCTTCTTTGACGTCATGGAATGTTACTGTGACATCCGGTACTACAGCTTGTTCCGTCCCAATGCCCGATGGGCAATCTACCGATACCAAAGGACCAGTGAATCTGGAAACAGCGTGTATCGCCGAGGTGAAAGGCTCCTTAATCCCCCCTACTACGCCCAACCCTAGTATGGCATCGATTACAAGTGAATAGTTCTTGAGGTCAGCATCTTCGAAGGACATGGATCGATGCTTCACCATGTTGAAATTCTTCTTTGATACGTCGGTACGTATGGTAGATGATGGCTTCACCAGTAACACGTCGACATCCCTATACGGCAGGAGGTGTCGGGCGGCTACAAAACCATCGCCGCCGTTATTCCCGCTTCCGCACACGATCGCTACCCTTCCGTCGCCGGGATACCTATCAATAACAAGGTCAGCGACGGCACATCCTGCCTGTTCCATCAGAGTCTCCACTGAAACGCCCCAATAGGCAGAGTTGATATCAATGATTCTGAACTCAGAGGGCGGGAGCATATCACTTCTATGTTCCCAGGATAACATAAGCCTTTTCGCGTTTCTGGACAATTCTAAATACAACAAATGACATTTGAAGGAATGAGGAATCTTATTGAGTGAGATACGAAGACTCGTACTTGATGTCTTGAAACCCCACCACCCCTCGATCATTGATTTGGCCGAGAAAATGGCAGTAGCCAAAGGCGTGATGGGAGTCAATTGCACGGTCTCCGAAGTGGATCAGGAGACACAGAAGATCAAAATAACCATCGAGGGAACGGCCATAGACTATGATTTGGTGGCCAATATTATCGCTGAGAACGGAGCAGTGATACACTCCATCGATTCGGTCTCTTCAGGTAAGATGTTGGTCGAAGAGGTCGAGACGCCTCAGGACCGTTGAGCCTGAAGCTTTCTGGCGACCTTCTCCAGAAGTTCCGTTTTAGGCAAAACCCTTTCAACTCTTATTCTACCTTCAGAGGAATGCCAATTTCCCGGGTATAGCTTCCCTTCTTCAACTTTATATTCAAATCCGATTTCCTTGATCGCCTGTTCAAGCGATTGAAGATCGGGTTCATGAATGGCCAGACGACGGTTTACCTTACGGCCTTCTGCCCGAGACCTCGACTTATCGAAGTATTCCGGCCACAGTACCCAGGCGTTGTCGTCGTCGTAGGTCATGGACGATTGAGAAAAAAGATGTGGTGGCTGTGCTTCACTCTACCAGCACAGCGTCCACAGTCCCGCTCTGACCAGGTCTCGAAGTGACAACGGCATCGCCCATGTCGGTCTCGATGGTGGTTCCCTTGTTGATAATGTTACGCTGAACAAAGTTAGGGTTGGCGGGGTTAATCTTGACATTGATTATCTTAGCCTTTGTGACTATGTTGGTTTTGCGGTCCATCACATTGGCATAATCCGCTGAGAGCATCCTCATCTTGATGTTAGCGCCCTTGGTGCGGTACTTCTTAAGACTCACGGGGCCGACCTTAGTGAACTGCTTCTCTCTACCGATCTCAAACTTACGCTTGCCACGACTTAGTTTCAAACGTCCGCCGGACGGCTTTCTTTTAGACTTACCCTGCCAAAGTGCCATGTCTACTCCTGTGGTGCTAATTATGGAGGGGTATAAAACGTTTTTCCTTCTGTCTCAGTTGCATTTTATCAGTCCAGTATGTTTATATGGTGTATAGATGATGTAAAATCTCCAATCAATGTTCAGTCCTGCGGACCCAACAACTCGATGGAGATATCATCCTCGTCTATGTCCAATATGGCTGCATAACCGTCCCTAGCCGGGCCGGGATTCATGAATATTATACCATCTTCTTCGATGACCCCTCGGGCCTCATGAACATGTCCAGCTAGCACGAGCAACGGACGATGTTTGTCTACTATCTCACGGATCGAGTGGCTGCCCACGTTGATTCCAGACGGTATCTCATCATTCCTACCGTATGGAGGGGTGTGAAGCATAAGTACCATAGCATTTTCAGCTACAGGATCCAATGTTGTGCGAATATCCTCTTCGTCCATTTCAAAAGGAGTCTCGAATATTGTCGGGTTGGATCCACCTAAGCCGGCGAATATGATGCCTCCAATATCCTTGGACACGCCATGCATCAAGGTCGCGTTGGATGAGATCACATCAAGAATCTCCGGCGGGTCACAGTTGCCCGGAATGGCATAGACTTCCACACCCAATGATGATAAGAAATCACCTGCCCAATCAACGGGGCCGAAATGTGTGATGTCGCCTAGGACCAATACAGCCTCCGCAGCGTAACGATCAATGCGTTCTTTGGTCGCTTCTATCGCAGCCTTCTTAGCATGTATGTCAGAGATGACTAGGAATCTCATGTTGCGACCAGATATCAGTTGGTCATACATTAACCTTTCAATAGACATCACAACAGAAAAAACAAGGGATAAGATACTGCCAATGCCAGTATCGCCCCTCCGTTTATCCATGGTAGTCCAGGTGCAGGCTTATCTCCAAGGTTTCCAAGAAGGAAAAGAAGCCCGATCGCTCCCCCCATGACTATCAATAACGCAACCAGAATATTGGCCCCGGGTATGTTTCCTTCGACGGTGGCGAGATGATACATGGCAGATGCAGCCAGCATTCCTGGTAAGGCCACATCCCCCAGGCCGATGGACGTCTCCATACCATCCTTATCCATATGTCGGAATAACAACGGTAGGTTCAGTTCCACCATCCCGTCAGCTATCGTCTGCATATGCCCGGTTTTACGAACTGCCCAGTAATCGTATAGCGACAGGATTGTGAGAAGTAACAGTGCAGGGACAATACTGAAGCTAGTGGCGAGGATTACAATTGCTCCGATGCAAAGCACTCCGGCAGTCGTAGCCATAAGACGTGGGTCCCGGGTGAACAACGTTGCAGCAACGAGCGCAATCGAAAGAATGACAGAGCAAATCAGAACCAACCATGCGGGCGTGATAATAATATGTATAAGCAGAGCAAAGCTCAGAGTTGCACCCCCAATCATGGCACTTACCATTATCAAACGCAAGACTAAGATCATCCTAAGAGCAAGAACTGCCAAAACCGAAAAAGATACTATCATGAACAGAACGATGTAAAGAACGGAGTTGCCCGGGTCTCCTGGATCATCAAAGGCCTGAACCTGTTCTGGGAACGACGTCACAAGTGCCAGAGCGAATAATTGAATGACTATGAAAGCAGTTATTATGACAAAATCCGCACGTTTCAGGGCCACAATAGTCATTGGCATTGTAACTTAAAACAGATGACGTTTAGAAAGGATGGCGCGGAGAGGGGGATTCGAACCCCCGAGTCCTTGCGGACAATAGATTAGCAGTCTATCGCCTTACCAGGCTGGGCCATCTCCGCAACAATTGATGGAAAAGGGATACTGTAATTAAATCTTTGTATACGTCCAAATATTTCTTTGCAATCTGGCTGATCATCACACAGGGGATTGAATCACTATCCCATCTCTGATTTTTGATACTTAAAAAATGTCTGACCGAAAACGTTTAAATACGGACAAGCTTACGTAGGAAGGCTCTTGTCGAATAGAGAAGAGCACCCCCGAAACATTTAAATATAACATCAATGTTCGGAGGATTGTGCCTAGTGTGAGGCGCCCCGGATTACGGGGAAATGCCAACATCTGGACACGGAAGATATGGAGAAGCAAGATCTCCGCCGTTAAGGCGTGCCCTCTTGTTTCTGACGTTCGATGATGTACCATAAAAATGTGTCGTCGTAAGACGGGACACAACCAAGGTGAAACCTGGTATTCCTACCAAGTTTTATTCATCCTAGACGTAATAATGTCAAAAGGATTTGACTCCGGTTGATCCTGCCGGCGGCCACCGCTATAGGAATTCGATTAAGACATGCGAGTCGAGAGTCTTCGGGACTCGGCGGACTGCT
>SKHQ01000061.1 GCA_007116915.1 Candidatus Methanomethylophilaceae archaeon | reverse complement strand
CAGAGGTGGCTGAGCCTGGACCAAGGCGCCGGTCTTGAAAACCGGTGGTGGTGACACCTCGGGAGTTCGAATCTCCCCCTCTGCGCCATCATTATCGCAACAGGGTGACCTGATGGATGCTGTCAAGATTCCTTTCTTCGAGCTGCCAGATGAGGGTGGTGATGTTTTCCGAAGCGAGGAGATGCTGGGTCTCAAATGGATACTGGCATATGTCTCTGGCGATCGCCCTGATATCTTGCAGATCCTGGAGTCCCGTCATGCCAAGGCCATGATGATGAATGCCCCGATAATCGTCATCTCCGACCTTCCCTGTGATGCGATGGTCTCTCTGAGGAAAACGCTCGGCAGCCGGATGAAGATGCTTTCGGATGATGTCGGTGAGGTGCTGAGCTCGCTCCAGAAGGATATCGCAGATTTCTCATTGATCGTTTTGGATAGAGACCACCGCGTGGTATCGATATACCGTGAGCTCGATATCCAGGCCCTTGACCGTGCGCTACGCAAGGCGTCAAGGATATGAACAATCAGATTTCAGCGGCTTTCTCTTCATCCAATCTTTTCAGAAGCCTTTGTAAAAACTCACCGACATCGCCTATGATACTGACATTGGCTATCTGATGTATCGCGGCATCAGGGTCGTTGTTGATGGCAATGATCCTCTGCGATCCTGACATGCCGGTCTGATGTTGGACCGCGCCGGATATTCCCAGGGCAAGGTATACTTTCGGTTTGACGACGTTGCCAGTCTGGCCGACCTGGCGGTCTTGTTCCATCCATCCCTTCTCCACCACGTTTCGGGAGCAGGCCATCTCCGCTCCCAACTTATCCGCAATCTCTTTGGCCATTTCCAGATTCCTGAGGTTGCCGATGCCTCCACCCACGGAGATTATCAGTTCCGCATCCGTCAGACACGCTCCCTCCTCCGCTGCGACACTTTCCAGCGGTTCTATACTGGGTGCCGGGTTCATTGGCCAGTTTATAACTGTTCCACGCCTGCCCTCTTCCACTTCAGGTAGGGGGAACGCTCCCGGCCTTACCGTAGCCATCTGCGGCCTGGTGTTGCTTAATATGGTGGCCATTAACTTTCCGCCGAATGTGGGGCGTGTCATTCTGAGGACGCCTTTATCCATCTCTAAATCCGTACAGTCAGCGGTGATACCCACGCCCATCCTGGCGGCTGTTCTCGGACCTAGTTCTCTACCTTCATCGCTAGCGGCGAGTATCAGGGTGTTCGGTTTCACTCTCTCCACCACAGCAGTCAGCCCGGCGGTGAAACTCTCGAGATGGAAATCAGTGAATGAATTGTGACGGACATGATAGATCGTGTCAGCTCCGTAGCTGAATGCTTCACGAGCGGCATTTCTGGCACTCTCCGGACCGAACAATATGCCGATGACCCTTTGGTCATCGAAAGACCTGGCTTTGCCGAGGAGTTGCTTACTGACATCCTTCAAAGTCGGATTTCCTTCAGTATAATCCAATTCGACCCAGATCATGTGGCCCTCGCTCATGTCAGCTTCGAGGTCGTACATCTCTGCCAACTCCGCCTCGGAACGTTGGCAGCCTCCGGCACAGGATGATTTGGTAGGGCAGGTTGAACAGGAATCGTCTTTCATGGTTCACGCCTCCTCACGGCCTCTAAGACCGTATCAATGGCGAATGAAGTATCATCCAAGTGTAACTTGATACCTTCCCTCGATGAAGTTAGGACATGGACCTTCTTCACCACGGTGTGTGAACCATTGAGGCCGCATTCTTCCCTCTCTATTGAGATATCCGTGCGAGAGATGGTCATCAGGTCTTTTTTTCTTGCACCCAGGAAATCGCTGATGCTCGGCAAACGGTGGACGTTACAACCTTTCTCGACTGCCACGAGTGCTTTCGGCTCCAGCTCGAAACGTTCAATCCAACCCGACCTCTCGCGCCAGACATGCAACGAACCCTTTTCCCTGCTGAATCGGTAGCAACCAACCACCTGAGGGATTCCTATCAATTCGGCCACCATACTGGGGACCTGGCCGGTTTCACCGTCGGCGGCCCTCTGACCGCAGAGAATGTAATCGAAATCTGACTCTTTGTCTGTGACCAGTCGGGCTAGCGTCTTGGCGGTGGCCCATACGTCGGAACCGGCGAAATCCGGGTCGCAGAGATGATAGGCCCGGTCTGCACCGAGTTCAAGACATCTGAACAAAGACTCTCTTGCCGATGGAGGTCCCATGCATACCGCGACGACCTCATCACCATCTTCCTTCAATCCGATTGCAGCGTCCAGAGCGTATTCGCATTGGGGGTTGAGTACGGATGGTCCACCTCTCGGAACCTTGCCGTCCTCCATACCCGACACCGAGACATCCGGCACCTGTTTAACCAGGAGGAGGATTCTCATCTACCTGCCTCCAGCAGAACTCCGGAGTTCAGTACCCCTCGCCGATCGAATTGCCTCTTCAACCTTTTCATGTCCTGTATCTGCACTTCATCGTACATCATTTCCAGGTATCTTCTCTTCAACCGTCCCACGCCATGTTCGGCACTGGGGCATCCTCCCAGACTTACAGCCTTTTCCGCAAGGTTGTGACAGAGTCTGTCCGCCTTCTCATAATCCTCCATATCCTCCATCAGTAGTTCGAGGTGGGGATGATTGTCCCCCAAATGGCCGAACATCACCGTCCGTAGGCCTGATGCTGCGATCATTTTCCGGTAATATCCCATCATCTCTGCAGATGATTCGTCGGGCACACTGATGTCAGTACCCATCTTGTGCATCTCTGGATGGTGCAATTTACGAGATGCGATGTAAGAGAATACGGCCTCCGGTATGGCATGTCGGAATGAACGGAAACGCTCCCTCTCCCTTTCCTCATGGGCGCACCATGTGTTATCGAGACTGGAACCTAAGGTTTCGAGTAAAGAACCGATTTCTTCCATCATCGGTTCTAATGAATCATCCAACTGGAAGTCGAACATCACCGCCGCAGCGGGGAACAACGGGAATTCAGGCATGTTGGAGAAAAGACATCCCTCTTCGCGTTCGCCTTTGATCATCCTGATGCCGTTTTCATCGATGAACTCTATCAGCTCTGGACCGTGATCGAGGTTTTTCAGATGGTCTATCAACATCAATGCCGCATCATCATCCGGAACGAAGGCCATGCAGGACAGCACAGGCCTCCAAGGTATGAGACGTAACTCAAGAAGCGATATCGCGCCCAAGATGCCCTCGGAACCTATGAACAGGTCTATGGCATCCATCCCTTCTGTGGAGAATATCCCGGCCGAGTTCTTCACCCCGCTGTTGAATTCATACGCCGGTATATCCACCACTTCTTCTCCATCATAATCCAATATGAATGTACCGTTCTCCGCGAACACCCTGCCCCTTTGGATGTCCAAGACGGTGCCGTCAGCCAGTACCGCCCGCAATCTCCGAATCCAATCCCGTGTAGGGCCGTATCGATATGACCTTGATCCCGACGAGTTACAGGCGGCATTGGCCCCGAGCGAAGCATTGGATTCGGTGGGGTCAACGGGATAGAAATGCCTACCTTCCTTCTTGAGGCGTGATATGGCGTTTGGTGTGAGGTCTTCAAGGCCCTCATATCTTCCGTATCTCAAAATATCATCAATCTGCCGCAATGTGGCGTTCGGCTCCACTTGGATGTAAAAACCATTATCGTCCTCTCCGATGCCGACCACCTTGTCCATGCCCTCCAGTGAAAGAATCCATCCTCCCTCGGGGACGGCACCGCCGACAACACCTGTCCGGCGGGCGCTGACCGTGACTGGTACTTTTTTTTCTGTGGCATGGTTCAGAACCGAGGACATTCCATTCTCATCACAAGGAATGAACACCCTCTCCGCAAAGCCGGTCAACTTCGATTCATCCTGGAGGTAGGCACTGACCGCATTTCCCTCCAACACCTTGACTTTAGAAAGGTCAGGAGTAGGTTTGTTCCCGACCAGTTTATTCCTCGTCATAGAGGTCCTTCCTTATGCGGGGGACCATCGCGGCGAATACGGACTGCTCGGTCAGTCTCTGACGATCGAGGATGCCTTCGCTCAGGAAGCCTATGGCCCCTTTGGAACGTCCCAGGGCCTCAGTCCCATAGACCTTGGGGAATGACTGACCCACTGAAAGGCCGTTACGGACCTCCCCGGCCACCCTGTCAGGATAGCGGAATGCCGGACCAGCACCGTATGTGATGTGACCGTCACGGTCGACTACGGCACAATATTGGATATCATAAAGACCGTCCAGCATCTCGAAGACACCGGCCTCGATGCCGACGCCGAGGTCGTTATCCTGTAAGGCCGCCAATGCGCGGTTACGGGCACCTTCGATGGTCTCATCGCCGATAGGCTGGTCCCCTATCCCGTTGTCAGCGGGGAAACAGCTCAACTCGAACGTACCGTATATGCGCTCCATGACCGCACGGACCGCCTGGACTTTGATAGGGTTCTCACTTCCGACACAGACCCTCAACCTTGCAGACAGTATCGAACTGGAGCTGATGCGCTCGCCGCCCTTGTCCGTGAGCATAGGCACGGTCTTGATCTGTAAAGGATAAAGGCCCTTGCTCAACCGGATGGCGTTTATGGCCTTGGCATTCTCCTCCGTCTCTTCGGATACCACAATGGCATCGAGGTCGTCCATATCCACAGCGGGGCCGTACGGGTCGTCGATGACGCATATCTCGTATCTTCCGCCCCATGCATCCAAGAAGGCGATGACCGCATCCATCCGCTCTTTCAACGAATTGACCTTACCACGATTGCCGGAAGCGAACTCATCGGAACATATACCGACGAAAAGACAGTCAGCTATCTGGAATGCCTTTTCGAAAAGAGTTATATGGCCTGCGTGCAGGACGTTGAAGGTTCCTCCTAACGCGACGTGCATCACATCACCCACAGGAAGGCCACCAGGACCATTGCGGATATTCCCCACAACATCATCAGCTGGCGTTTCTTCGATTTCACATTTTGCGTACTCTGCCCTTTGCAGACATCGTTGCAGAAAACATCCTTGCCTGTGAAAGCCTTGCCGCAAGATTGGCAGTGGCGGTGTTGGGGTATTCTCTCCACCATCGCTATCGCAACGACAGGATAGCTTAAAGTGTTTTCTTGTTCAGACCCTGCGGTCCATCTCGTTCTGGGCGATGGTGATGCAATGGTCGCTATGATATGATATCGGACCGAGGCAAAAGCTGCGGTCCGCATGCTCTTTCAGAACCCGCTCCTCATCCTCACTGAGGTCACGGTCGTCACCGAGGACAAATATGATGTCCTCCGGGAGTTCCGCCTCCCTGATATCTTCTCCCTCTTCTTTGAGATATACGATCTCGCCGCACTCCACCAAGGAAGACAACACTTCACGGAGTCCGCGACGGGACACGTATATCCCGGGAGAGGCGTTGATCTCCGATTCACCGAGTTTCTTCAACAAAGCGTTGCGGATCAGTGAGGCGGTACTTCTCTCGTCGGGATTGAGATACCGCAACTCGTCCCCTTTGAAACGCAGAGTCTTGGGAGCATCTTCGCCACCTTGTAGGATCAAAAAGGCCTCCACGTCCTTGCGAAGTGAATGTGATAGGAAGAACGATGAGTTGATGCAACGGATGAGGATATCCATGCGACCAGCTCCGCCGCAAATGTCATCGAGTTTGAAATCCCCGGTTGTTGAGGCACGGTGGCCGACGATGACGAAGCGTCTCATGTCAGAGCCCCAGGTCACCGCTCTGCATCTGTTTCATCAGCTGCTTGCGCATCTTACGGTTGCCCATCATGCCCTTCATCATCTTCTTGCTCTGGTTGTACTGTTTGATGAGT
>SKHQ01000042.1 GCA_007116915.1 Candidatus Methanomethylophilaceae archaeon | reverse complement strand
CTCATATCCACCAAGGATGCGATGGCAAAGTACGACTGGTTGAAGGACTACGCCTGGAGGACCGTGGCGGTGGACAAGGACAAGTACACGGCAAGTGCTTTTCTGGAAGATGCCAACGGCTACTTCATACGCGCCAAAGCCGGCAGGAAGGTGGAGTTGCCGGTCCAGACATGCATGATGATAGACAGCAACAAACGCACCCAGAATGTGCACAACATCATCATCGTCGAGGAGGGCGCCTCTTTGGACATCATCACCGGCTGCGCCACCAGCGGTCATGCGTCAGAATCATTGCACCTCGGTATATCCGAGATATACGTGCATGAGAACGGCACCCTCAACTTCTCCATGATACACAACTGGGGTAAGGAGACCGGTGTCCGACCCCGTACGGGCATAGAGCTGGGTAAGAACGCCAAATTCGTCAACAACTATGTGATAATGAAACCGGCGGGTTCGGTGCAGAGTTATCCCACCTGCTTCCTTAACGGTGAAGGTGCCTCGGTGAAGTTCAACAGCATCGCCATATCCCACCCTGGTTCGGAGATAGACCTCGGTTCGCAGGTGGTTATGAACGCCTCGCGCACTTCAGCGGAGATACTCTCCAGGAGCATTACGCTCGGAGGAGAGATGATCGCCCGTGGACGTCTTGTCGGCAACGCCCCGAACATCCGCGCCCATCTCGAATGCCGTTCACTGATAATGTCTGAAGAAGGAAGGACCCTCGCCATCCCTGAGCTTGAGGCCATGTTCCCCGATGTGGAGATGACCCATGAGGCCGCAGTTGGTAAGATTGCCCGCGAACAGGTCGAGTACCTGATGGCCCGCGGTCTCGATGAGGACGCCGCGGTGGGCATGATAGTGCGTGGTTTCCTGGAAGGCAGTATACGCGGTCTGCCGGATAGCCTCCGTCAGGAGATTGATGACGCGGTCAACATGGCCAACCTAGGGAACTGAAGACAGTTCGATAAAGGTCAGGAGGTTGCCGTCGTCATCGCTGAGGACGGCGGTTAGTCCCAGCTCACGCCTCTCCGGAGGCTGGGCGAAGACCACCGCCTCGTCTATCAGCCGACGGTGGAGGTCATAGATGCTGTCGGTGCTCAGTACCAGACCGGTGTCGCCGCCGACCCAGTCTGCCGGCGACCTCTTTAACATTATCATCTGTTCCCCGCAGGCCATTATGGCCTCAGACTCCGTTTCCTGCAAAACAATCATCTTCAGCAGGTCGCGGTAGAACTCAACCGCCATATCCACTGAGCTCACGCGGATGGTGGCCATGACCAGTCCTGTGGGTTTCCCTTCGTCGGTGTAAATGAAGTTCGAGCCTTGCGGATCGCCCAATGGCATGTGACTGCCAAGGACTAGCGACGATAAACGGTTTTCGTTCGATTATTGGCTTTTCGGAATTGTCCTTCAACGACCAAAACTATCCGGCCTAGATTCAGTTAACGGGGTAAATATCAAGTCCTAGTCCCCCATTCACCGGTCGGAGAGTAAATGTCACCCAAACCCATGATAACCAATGAGGATTTCAAACTGAGCGAAAGCCTGAGCCGCATAAAGCATGTGATCATCGTCATGAGCGGTAAGGGAGGCGTGGGGAAGAGCACCGTCGCCACCAACCTCGCCCTGGGATTGGCCATGTCCGGCCATCCCACCGGGATAATGGACATCGATATTCATGGCCCCAACGTTCCTAAGATGTTGGGTCTACAAGGCGCCCGGGTAATCGCCGAGGATGACGGCCTTTTGCCGGTGGAGCACCCTCCCCGTCTAAAGGTGATGTCGATGGCATTTCTGATAGCCGATGATGACGTCCCTATCGTATGGAGGGGGCCAGTCAAGATGGGGGCTATAAGGCAGTTCCTGGAGGACGTCCGCTGGGGAGACCTGGACTACCTGGTCGTGGATCTTCCTCCGGGCACCGGGGATGAGCCCCTGTCCATCATGCAATTGATACCAAAGGCCGACGGCGCAGTCATAGTCACCACACCCCAGGACGTCGCCCTGCTTGACAGCCGTAAATCAATCAACTTCTGCAAGCAGATGAATGTACCCGTGCTCGGGGTCGTGGAGAACATGAGCACCATGCAGTGCCCGCACTGCGGCGGGTCGGTGGAAGTGTTCAAATCCGGCGGCGGCGAGAAAGCGGCCGCCGAGATGGGAGTGCCATTCCTGGGGAGACTACCTCTCGATGCCGACATCGCCTTGGGCGGCGACAGCGGCAAACCCATGGTCACGGACAGCAGCAAGCCAGGCGGCAAGGCCATGATGGCGATCGTGGATAAGTTGCGCGCCAACTTCTGACACCTTTAGTGTCAATCGGATTTGTGAAACGCCTTAACTTTTTTTTACCATTCTTGAAGAAGGGATGAAACCTTTATGCAGTCTTAGGCCGAATCACCTCTCATGAAGATCGGGATAGTTGCCGAGGGTGATGATTTAAAATCCTTCGTTGCAGAGGATTTTGGACGTGCGCCCTTCTTCCTCATCGTGGACTCTGAGACCATGGACTACGAGGTAGTGGTGAATGAGTTCAAGGACGCGGCCGAAGGAGCGGGTATGTTGGTGGCCGATGCCATAATCGGACTGGGGCTGGATGCGGTAATCGTCGGTGGTATAGGACCGCACGGTTATGATCGCTTGACCAACGCCGGCATTATGGTCTCATTCGATGAGGATGGCCCTGCCGAAGGATCATTGGCCAACTTCATACGCCGTCAGGAGCGGATGAAGAAAACGCAATAATGCTACTTTAATTTCTATTAAAGGGTGTTAATACTTCGAAATTCGAAGTATTGTTCCGATAATCCGAGCTCCAGTGTCAAACTCCAACGGTAGCTTTTTTGTATAATCATAACTTTCGGGGTTCATTCGATTGCTGGACTCGCAGAGGATTCCGGTCATATGCATCCACATGGGTCCCCAACGCTATAGGGTCCAGGGTTTGAACGCTTATGCAGACGCGGACCGCAATGGATCGACGATTCGATGAACAAGGGTGATGTCTAACATGGAAATTGATGAATCATACCAGGAACCGGTGGGCGGCAGGTGGAGGATCGTCATGGCGGGGATCATGATACACCTGTGCCTAGGCTCCATATATGCCTACGGGGTGCTCAGGAACCCGCTGCAGGAGCACTTTGAGTCCATGGGACTGGCTCCGACGGCCATGGAGATGACCTGGCCTTTCATCATATTCCTGGCGTTCTTCTCCATAACCATGCCTCTGGCGGGGCCTTACATCCAGAAATACGGACCGATGAACGTATCGATGGTGGGAGGGTTGTTATGCGGCCTCGGATGGATATCGGCATCTTTTGCCACCTCTCCTCTGATGCTCATACCTCTGTACGGCATCGTGGGCGGTATCGGAGTGGGCATCGCCTATGGGGCGCCGATCGCGGCCTCTGCCCTGTGGTTCCCGGACAAACGCGGACTCGCAGTGGGATTGACCGTCTTGGGCTTCGGTTTCTCATCAGCAGTCATAACGTACACTTCACGGTTCCTTCTTGATATCGGATGGGACATCATGAGCATCTTCGTCCTGTTCGGTTTTGTCTTCCTAACTGTCAGCATACTCATCTCCATGATGCTGAGGTTCCCGCCGCAGGGATGGAGGCCGGATGGCAAGGTCGTCACCGCCAGTCAGGTGACGGGCATAAAGATCACCCGGGAAGAGATTAAGAAGAACACCAATTTCAAGGGATTATACATCTGCTATACCATCGGCGCCCTTGCAGGCCTCACCGCCATAGGCATCTCCGGCCCTGTTGGTGCCGAGGTGTTCGCCAACGCCGGTATGGACTCGAATGCGGCTAGTGGCCTCATATTCGCCCTTATTCTTCCATTCGCCATCTTCAATGGCATCGGGAGGCCGATCTTCGGCAGCCTCACGGACAAGATCACCCCCAAAAAGGCATCGATATTGACGTTCATGCTCATAATCAGCGCCTGCCTGATAATGTACTTCGGATACAGTAGTGTCTGGGCGTACATCATCTGCTTCAGCATACTTTGGGGGTGCTTGGGGGGATGGTTGGCCATAGCCCCCACGGCAACGGCCTCGTTCTTCGGCATGAAGGATTATGCCAAGAACTACGGCATAATCTTCACCGCATACGGCGCCGGGGCCATAATCGGCGGCATAGTGTCCGCTCAGGCCAAGGATATCCTAGGTGATTTCCAGCCCTTCTTCCTAATCGTCGCCGCATTGGGTGCTGTCGGACTCATTATCTCAATGAGATATATGGAGTCGAACAAGGACGAAAAGGCCTGAGTGACGGTCGAAACCATTTCCATTATTCAATTTTTAACGATTTGAATTAGTTTAGTTGAAAAGTAAAAAAATGGAATGGGGAATTTTCCCGTGGTTTACTTCTTCCTTTGCTGTGCGTGAGAATAGTCCGTATCAAGAGACTTGAAAGGATTGGGTCCCAACTCACGCAGGTCCTTGATGAATTCGTTGACGGCGCGAGCGTACTCCTCCGGCTCATCCGGATTGACCCACTCCACACGGAAGCGATGACCGTCAAGGCCCATCTGATCCATCAGCAGTTTGATCAGTTTCATCCGACTCATTGTCCGCATGTTGCCACTCTTGAAATGACACTGGTTGGGCTTTCCGCCCATCAGTAACACACCGTCGGCCCCTCGGCTGACTGCCTTGAGGACCCAGTCGGGATCGATACGCCCGGAGCACAGTGACCGGATTATCCGGAAGTCGGGATCGATGGGCAAACCTTTGGCCCCAGCAGCATCAGCTGCCTGATACGCACACCAATGACAAGCGAAGACCAGAGCGTTTGTCCTGTCCGGATGCAACCTCTCCAGGAACGAGTCCACCTGACCTTCCAACTGTTCGTTGGAGTAAACGGTCATATCCATGACGTTCACCGGACAGGATGTGACGCAGACACCGCAACCCCAGCACTTTTCAGGATCGGGATGTGATATCTTCTGCACCCTGCCATAGGGGTCCGGCACCATGCTTATGGCGCCTTTGTCACATACGGTGTAACATATCTCGCAACCGTTGCATCGCGTCTCATCGACGATGGCGAACACTTTGTTAGCCGGCTTGGCCTTCAGTATGTTTGCCATTGCCATGGCGAACTGGTCGCGGGCCTTTATCCTAGCGCCCTCGGGGTCGTTAGCATGTATGGCCGCCAACTGCTCACGGATGTTGATGGCGTCGACCAGGTAACGGTTTATCCCCATCTCCACTGACGCGGTCCGGAACTCTTCCAGATGTTTATCAGGAGCGCATGTGGCCAGCAGTATTCGATCGAGAGAATGCTCCTTTATGTCGTTTTTCAGCTGATTGATGGACCCCTCGCCGCACATCTTAGGCTCTCGCCGTATCACCGCTATCTGCGGAAATTCCTTGGCAAAGGTTTCCAGATCATCGAAGTCGAAACGTTCGCACAACTGACTTGAGTGGCACTCACAGAAATAGAGGCCGACCTTGTCACCCGTATTGGGTATCTCTCCTTCGTATCTCATGCCTTCCACAGACCGTGTATGTTGCAATATTCTCTAGCCGATGCACCCTTGATACTGGCGCACTCGAAGAATACCTCGGGGGCTTCTCCAGGCTTTAGGAACTTCTTGCAGGAGTCTTCGCCCTGGAACAGCTCCACGAATACAATGTGGTGCTCCTCCTCCATAGGATGGGGGACATCCCCGACCTTGACCAGGACGCCTCCGTCCTTCTCGACCATTACGGGGACGTGCTTCTCCAGGCCCTTATCGGCGGTCTTCTCAACCATGAGTAACATTTCCACGTCGCAACAGGTTAGTTTTCCGGGACCTCCCTCCAGGACTTCGACCAGGTTCCCACACTTCTCACAAAAATATATCTCGTTCCTTGCTGCCATATTCAATACCTCCTAAACATTTGCGCTGAGACCGG
>SKHQ01000054.1 GCA_007116915.1 Candidatus Methanomethylophilaceae archaeon | reverse complement strand
TCTTCCTTCTTGGAAACGCCGAAACTGTTCATCTCGTTCTTGGAAGCGAGTATCAGCTCGTCGGCGATGCATGCCGAAATCGACTTCTTGTTCTTGAACGACGCTTTGACCGCGCCCCTGCTTATGTTACGCATGGCAATGTCCAACCGGCGTGAGGGCGAAACGTCCACCGCCTTGGGCACGGATATGCCACCGAACTGCAGACGGGTGACCTCCTCACGGGGGGCGGCGTTCTGTAACGCCTCCACCAGCACCTGCACGGGGTTCTTCTTGGTCTTGTCAGCGATTATGTCGAAAGCTTCAGAAACGGCCTTGTAAGACTTGGTCTTCTTGCCGGTGTAATCCTCAGTGCGCATCACATTGTTGATCAGACGCTCCACGATGTTCACCTTGGCCTTGCCGAACCACTTGTTGGCATGCTTGCCACCAGAGTGGGGTATGTTAGTGGGGGTGAGGTCTATGTACTTGGCCAGGCCGCCATCCTCGACAGTGACCTCAGCGAGGTCGTATTTCCCGAAAACGAGAACATCACCGTATATAATTTCAGCCATTTAGAATCACCGTACCGGTTTCTCCTTGCGGCCCCTGACCATCTCATTCAGGGACACGTTGTTCACCTTGATGACTTTGTAACGGACACCAGGAATGTCACCGTATGAACGGCCCATCCTACCGCCTATACCTTCCACGAGCACCTCGTCGTGCTCATCAATGAAGTTGATAGCACCGTCACCGACCGCAAAAGCGGTAATCTGACGGCCGTTCTTTATGAGTTGTACCTTTACGCACTTACGGATGGCAGAGTTGGGCTGTTTTGCCTCAATACCTACCTTCTCGAGAACGATACCTCTACCCTGGGCTGAACCCTCCAAGGGATCTGCCTTCTGCTTGGTTTTCATCATCCTCTTCTTGTAAGCTCTGTCCTTCCATCGGAATTTCTGACGGTCGCTCGCCAGTTTCCTTGCGGTGTGTAGACCTCTTCCCACAGTTTCACCTCTAATCTGAAGCATTTTCGCGATTCGTATTGTTATATTAAAGGTTGATGGTATCTAGACCAGGAATCAACCCAGTTGGTCTAACTTGAGATAGTATTAAAACCTTTGCCAATCCAGTCAGATGTGCTGGAATGCGTAATGGTTGGTCGCGTCCAACAATGGATTCTGGACCCTCTCACATCAGTTTTAGATCTCCGGTTAAACGGTCCATAAGCAAGTCGTCCGCCGGACCTATGCCTATGCATGTGACAGTCCCCGGAGCCACCTCGGTGTGTCCGGCATCGCTTATGACGGATGTCACAACCCCAACGGACTCGGCCCTGGCCTTGAGGTCGAAGAGCTGTTGTAGGTCAGGGACCCTGACCGCCACCTTCTTCTGCCCTTCGTCGTGCCAGGCTTTGAACCTTTTCTTATCGTTCTTACTGGTGACTAAGGCGCAGTTCACTGCAGCATGCGCCACTTGGACGGCGGTCTTGCCTTTTGAGAGCTTCAAGTCGTCCCGCACTGCTATGACCATCTTGTAGCCGTAGGAGCTCATCTTATTGCTTGAGCACCACCCATGATAATAAATTATCGTAGCTTGCAACCTTTTTTTAACGCTTCAGAGAATAAAGGGCTATGTTGGAACTAGAGTACCGGAAAAAAAGCGCCCTGGACCACCCCTATGAGGAAAGTCGCCGGGATGTCTATGATTTCAGCGAATATCTGAATGATCTAGTCAAGGAGGTCAGATTCTCGGGAATCAGCATGAAGCTGCGGGAAACCGACCTTCCCGATGGGTCAGAAGAGAAGAACGACCTTATAATAAACGGCAGGACGGTCAGTGAGATATTGAAAGGTCTGGACCTGGTCCTTCCCGGCTCCAAGAGCTGTGGCAACTGTAGTGGTGCTTGCGGAACTGGTTCCTGCGGCACTGATGAAAGAGAGGAATTGGATTGGAATGAGGCCATAATCGAGGACATCCCCGACATCATCCTGAAAAATGCCATATCCAAGGCCTTAGCGGACACTCGCGAAAACTGAGCTCCGCCCAAACATCTTACGACTATCACAATTTATATACTGTAATCAATCGGGGAACTGATGTTCGAGATTATCAAAAGGGACGGTTTGGCGCGGATAGGAGTGTTGCACACCAAGCGCGGTAAATTGGACACACCCGCTCTACTCCCGGTCGTGAACCCAAAGCTGGCCACTGTCACTCCGGCCGATATCTATCATCATTTCGGGTTCCAGGGACTCATAACCAACTCATACATAATCAAAAACAGCAAGGGTTTGAAGGAAAAGGCCGTTGAAGAAGGCCTACATAAATTGCTGGATTTCCCCGGCATCATAATGACTGACTCCGGCACGTTCCAATCACACATGTACGGTGAGGTCGAGGTCAGCAACCAGGAGATAATTGATTTCCAGAAGGCCATCGGCAGTGACATAGGAACTGTTCTCGACATCTTCACCGAACCTTACTGGACGGAGGAACAGACCCGCGAATCCATTGAGGTGACGCTGGAGAGGACCGTTGAGGCTGTGTCTCTGAAAGAGGACATGATGATAGCCGGAGTGGTCCAAGGTTCGGTCTTCCCTAATCTACGTGAGGAGTGCGCCCGGTCTATGGCTGCCATGGCTGTGGACGTGCATCCGATAGGCGGTGTGGTACCGTTGATGGAGCAATACCGCTACCGTGAGCTTGTCGATGTGATAATATCCTCCAAGAAGGGCCTATCTCCGGATCGCCCCGTGCATCTTTTCGGTGCCGGACATCCCATGCTGATCGCTTTGGCAACCCTTTTGGGTTGTGACATGTTCGATTCCGCATCCTACGCCAAGTTCGCCCGTGATGATCGGTTGATGTTCCTGGACGGGACTTCACGTTTGCAGGACATGTATGGATTGGAGTGCGATTGCCCTGCCTGTCGGGACCACGACCTGGACAGCCTCAAGGCCTTGCCGGACGAGGAGAGGATGGTCACCATCGCCAGACATAACCTTTACGAGCTGAAGAAGGAGATGGGGCGCGTGCGGAGAGCCATACTGGAAGGTAATCTCTGGGAATTGGCGGAGGCCCGGTGCCGCTGCCACCCTGCACTACTTGACGGCTTGAGACGCCTGAAGGAGCACGTCGCATATCTGGAAAGGTTCGAGCCATTGAGCAGGGATTGCGCCATGTTCCACACGGGGTCGGAAACGTTGTCCCGTCCTTCATTCCACCGCTACTCTCAGCGTTCACAGGAACGCTACGTCTGCTCGACAGACATGTGCATGTCCATGGAGGAAACGGGCAAGCCGCACGGCCGCTACATGGGCAGAGAGTTCCAATCATTGCTCTCGAAGGGCGTGCTTCCATTAGTTAGGACTGCTTTCGGACCTGTGCCTCCGGACCTTGACGAGATATATCCGATGGCCCAGTCCCTGTTCCCGTCCATACGTGACGGTGAGACCGTGGACCTGATGATTCGTAAGGAGAAGGATTTCGTGGATATCCACGGACTACGAGCCGTGACCGAAGAGGCGGACGAGGGAAACTTCGACATCAACATGATGAGGGCTTTATCCGTTGCCCGCTACCAATTCGGTAAAGAGGCTGCCGACATTCTGTTCGATGGTCCGGTGGAACTTGTGGTTTCCCGCAACACCGGCAAGATCCGCAACGTCCTTGTCTCCGGTGAGCACATACTATCCATGCGCGCATCCGATGGTTTCTACACTCTGAGAGTAGAGGGTGCTAAGAAATTGGTCGCCGGCCTACCTGCGCCAGCAATGCGCGTGACGGTCATCGATGACGCCATACCCTTCAACCGTGAAGGCAGGAACGTCTTCTGTAACTTCGTCCACGACTGTGACCCCGACCTCCGTCCGATGGACGAGGTCATGGTAGTCTCCAAGGAAGATGAGCTCATTGCAGTGGGAAGGACACTCCTAGTTAGGGATGAGATGCTCAGCCTGAAAAAGGGAATAGCGGTCAAGGTTAGGGACGGCACCTTGTCACAGAAGTCCTGAAACCTCGTCCGCCACCTTCAAACAGGCAAGGAGGTCGTCAGCGGTCTGCCTGAGCCTGCCTGCGTTCTCCGCCTCCATACTGAATTTCAACACTCCGTCGGAATAGCTGGCACTGACATGACCATCGTTATCGGGGTCGAGTGATGCCAGTATGGAGGTCGCCCTGTCATCGTCCGTGCAGCTTACGGACATATCCAATCGGTATCGTCGCAGATAATTCACCTTTTCTCAAGGGGGACCGGCTGGTCAGGGGTTACCCCGTAGTAACGGGTGCGGGCCTTCCCGAAGGGACATCCTTCAGGACCGAATTTTGCCAGATGCTCCTTCTGTTTCTCCATCGCTTTGGGATCGCCTGCTCTCGCCTTCTTGCATTCCGGACAAAGTTTCTCACAGAAAATCGGTTTCCATGCCATGACGGCAAGATTGTGTTGAAGATATGTTAAGCCTTTCTAGCCGTCATTGAAAAAGGAAGTAGATGTGACGGACATTGGCACATGGAAACCGGGAATGGTACAGAAGACTGGACTTTGGATTCAGTAGGCCGTCATCGCCTGAAAGAGAAGTTCCGGTCAAGCGGCTGGACCATGTGTCGGCCGTCTAACCATGCAATGCTGCCTGACCTTCGATCCATCCTGCTCAATCACCTCGACGGTATCGAAACCGTAATGTGTGTATATCGCAGCCACACGTTCATCGTGGGATTCCAGGACTATCGGGAGGCCTTCATCATCACACCAGTCGATCACCGGCGACATGAGCTTCCTGAAGGCACCGCTTCCCCTTATCGCGGGGTCGACCGCTACAACCTTGACGTAGTAGAAATCCCCCTCGATGTGGCGGTAGGGCCATTTCAAATCCATGACCTTATCATAGGTCTTGAGATTCTTCCACATGGTGCGGAAGTCCTCCTTACTAAGAAGACGTCTCAATAGCAGAAGCAGACGGATGGTCTGGACCGTCCGGGTGATGGGCCGTACCGCCTTGCTATGGTATCCGAGCACGATGCCTTGAGGCGTCCCTTCGAGCAGATGCGCATCCCCGTGCTTGATGAACTCCCTGAGGTTGAGTAGCGATGTTTCGTACATCACCTCATCCAGATTGTGAACATCGCCGATTACCGCCCGGATCAACGGATAGTCGGAGAAACTTTCGGCTATCACCTTCGCCATCTGCTCCAACGTCCCGTCGTCAAGCAACTGTACCATGTCGATCCCTCGTTTGAATATAAATAGATATAAATATAAAATAATTATGCGGTCCGCTGCAATGGTAGGGACAGACTTCGCTACGCTGATTGGGCTTTGAAATCGGGGCTCAATGCTTCTTACGGGAAAGGTCTTAGCGAAGCATCTCGAAGATTGATTCGTCGAGTCTCAGGTCCCCTACGGCAGGATAGTCCCGCAGCAGCCCCGCCATTCTGTTTAGATTGCTATATATACTCCACAATCGGATTGGTTCTTTTGATTGGGTTGATCTTTGATTAGATGAATGCAGATGGATGATTGTTGCACGAGCAACCCAATGAATTTTTCCATCTGTGCCAACAAATAGAAATGAAATATTCGAGGCGGATGGAAATGACTGAAATGAGTAATTTGAAGGCGATAGGAATGGTGGCGGCTGCGATCGTGATAGTGTCGTTGTTCCTTCCCTGGATGGTGGCTACTGTTAGTATTAATATCGGGATTTCAGAGGATACTGAGTTTACCGGCATGGACATATACAACGATGGAGAGCAGGAGTACAGGAGCTACCCGGCCTTTGCGGCGATCGCAGCTATCCTGTTCGGCGTTCTGGTACTGATCGACAAGAAGGGTATGTCCTCGACCATAATGGGTGTCGCTCTGGGTCTCGCGGTGATAATCAGTTGCATACTCACGTATCAATCGGTGTCGGAGTATGGTTTTGATTTCCTTGTCGGG
>SKHQ01000056.1 GCA_007116915.1 Candidatus Methanomethylophilaceae archaeon | reverse complement strand
TTATGGTGCTCCTGCCGGGATTCGAACCCGGGTCACCGCCTCGAAAGGGCGGAATGATTGGCCGGACTACACTACAGGAGCGTACCCCGTTGATTATGCATTTCGTTTAAAAAGTTTTCCAGGCTTCAGAGGAAAGGCAGTCGGATCACCGTCGCCGGATAGGGACGGTCGCGTATGACGATGTCCAGCTCCGTCCCGGGGGCGGACAGGGACTGTGGCAGATATGCCAAGGCTATGCCCTTCTCCAGCATGGGGGACATCGTACCGGATGTGACCACTCCGACCTCCTCACCGGCGGATACGACTGGGTAACCGTGGCGGGGCACGCCCTTCTGATCCATCACCAAGCCGGCTAGAACCGGAAAATCACCGTTGCGGGATTGGGACTCCAATGCATCGCGTCCGATGAAATCGTGGTCGAACTTCACCACCCAAGGCGGACCGGTCTGCAATGAGGTCTGCGAGCCGTCGAAATCCGTCCCTGACAGTAGCATGCCCTTCTCCAGACGCAGAGTGTCCCGGGCGCCGAGTCCCACTGCTGCGACCCGTTCATCTTCGAGGAGCTTGTTCCACAATGCCGGTGCGGCAGCGTTGGACACGATCATCTCGAATCCATCCTCGCCGGTGTAGCCGGTCCTGGCGATGAGGCAGTTCATACCATCCTGTGACGGGAACGGCGACGGTAGTGTAGAATGCTCAAGCGGTAGGGACATCTGGACGATATGGAATCTCTTCAACTCCGAGAGGTCCGCCAAAGGCTTCATGACCTCCTCGGCACAGGGCCCCTGCACAGCTATGCACGCCAGCTCCGAAGAGAGGTCCAAGACCTCGGCGTCCTCGGCATGGGACCGCATCCATTCCAACACCCGGTCCTTGGTTGCGGCATTGGGCACCATCAGGAAACACTCACCGAGGTTGTAGACTATGGTGTCGTCGATTATGCTGCCGTCGCTATCGAGTATGTGAGAGTAGATGCCTTTGCCTTCTCTTGCCAACGAGATGTCGTTGGTCAGTATCTTGTCCAACAGGGCCTTGGCACCGGTACCGGATATCAGCAGGTTCCCCATGTGGGAGACGTCGAAGATCCCGGCACGGGTACGGACACGGCGGTGCTCCTCAACGATACCGGCGTAGAGTATAGGCATCTCCCAGCCCGCGAAGGGTACCATCTTGGCCCCTGCGGACACATGCTGCTGATAAAGCGCAGTCCGTGACGGGTTCATAACGAAAGACGGAAGGCTTGTCTCTATAAATATTTCTCAACCGACGGCGGCTAGCGGACCGTCTCATTCCCTTTGATCCGCCACATGCCCTTCGGTACGCGGATGACGAACCGGGCTCCCTGGCCCTCTTCACCCTCCTCATATATCTCCATGCCTGTCAATGATAGGATGTGCCGAGTCAGGAAGAGACCGAAACCGGTGTTTTTGCCGAACCCGCGAGAGAATATCCTCTCCTTGTCCGCAGCGGGGATCCCTATGCCGTCATCCTCCCATACGATGATGAAATCATCGCCGTCCTGATGTCCGCTCACACGGATGACGCTGACCGTGCCACCGTGACGGATGCTGTTGTCGAGGAGGTTCTCGAAGGCACGGCTGAACATCATATCGGCGTAAACCTCGAGGCCGTTGATCTCCCTCAGTACCGTCACGCCCACCACCGTGGCCGATGACACGGAGAACCGCACCTTCTGCCACTGGGGGACGTCATTTCCCAACTTGTCGTACTCACGCATGAAGTCTATGTCCTTCTGGATGGCGATGGCGGATTGTTCCGCCCTCTCGAGCAGGGGCAGGGATTCACAGTCGCAAGAATCGATTGCCAGTTCGGTGAAGCCACGCAAGGCGGTGATCTTGTTCATCACATCATGGCGTATGAGGCTGGACAGTAGCTGTATCTTCTTGTTGGTCAATCTCAGCGACATCTCCATGCGCTTGATCTCATCGATGTTCACTGAAACCGCCAGAATCCTGTCCTCCCCCATGAACGGCAGTACCATCAGTGATATCTGCTCCCAATATCGGGAACCGTCCGTGGAGGCGGAGACCCATTGGAATGTCTGCGGCCCTTCCTCCATTGCGGCAATCGCCTTGTCGCGGGCATCGGCCGCCGAGTAGGGGGGATCGGCCCATTCCAAGCCAAGCTCCTGCATCTCCTCCATCGATGAGAAACCGCTTTCCACTATGGCATTGGTGTTCGCATAGACCACATCCATCGTCTTCATGTCGTGGACGATCACCGAGAAGGGGGAGAGGTCGAGAAGGGTACGTATGCTCTCCTCGCTGCGCCGCAGGGCTTCCTCGGCAGCGATGCGGTCGGTGATGTCCCGGGCGATGCCGGCTATGCCTCTCACCCTGCCTTCCGAAGTTATCGGGGACAGGGAGGTCATGTAATGTCGGAAGCCTTGTTCCGTGGGAACCTGCCATTCGTATGACACCGTCTCGCCGCCCAGGGCTTTGATGTTGTTCTCCTCATGGACCCTGGACGCCTCTTCCCCCAGAACCTCCCGTGAGGTCTTGCCCAAAAACCTGTCCTTCCCTCCATCCGTGTTCTTTAACCAGGCACCGTAGATGCAGGTGTGCCTCTGTTCCACATCCAATGTGAACATGACGTCATGGGTGGAGTCGGCTATCGAGCGGAGGTCATATTCCCGAGCGAGTATGTCCGCAAGTGCATCCCTGTCCTCCAATGCCCTGCGGATCACCTGCAAGGAACGGCCCCATGCGTCGGGGGACCCGTCTAAGTGGATAGAACCGTCGAAGCCCTTTGGGCACTGCCCCTTGGACGGTCGTTCCGTGGCCAGGAATACTGAGAATCTGCGCAAGAGCAGAGGGGATTCCTCAACGACCTTTTCCGGTTGGTTCACAGCGGTCCCGACCAATACCGCCCTGAGCCTCTCATCCGACAGTGAGTGCGCTGCCTGTTCAATAGAATCGAAGGATTCCACCCTTGACAACCCGGCCTCCTGTAGGAGTTGCACTAGAGCGGAGGCCTTCACCCGGTCCGCCTCGACCACCAATCCGGTCCGTGCAAAACGCTGGAGTGGTCTTTCTTCATCTAGCACGGTGTGAGTTTGGTTTTCATGGTTTATTATGTTTTATTTGTTAAAATCCGTATCCGAGACCGTTGTCCTTTTTGATTCGGCACCGGGGAAAACAATCCGCAACCGAACGGATATCGTGAATCTCAGGGTGGCTCTGACAACCTGTCGGAGTGGATTCTGAATCAGACGTGTTGAAATCTGACCACTTGATTGACCGCCACCCAATCCTTTAATATATGGTCAATGTATCCAAACAAACATCGGAGGACTTAATTGAGTGCATACTATCAAAACACGGAGGAAGATACCTCACGCGTCCGTCTGCCCAACATCAAGGACGCAGAGATTTTCGGCGTTGCCGATCAGCTCTTGGGGGCCTCCCGCATCAAAGTAATGTGTGAGGATGGAGTATCCCGCATGGGCAGGATACCGGGCAAGATACGGAAACGCATGTGGATCAGGGAAGGGGACCTCCTCATAGTCAGCGTTTGGGACTTCCAACCTGACAAATGCGACATCAGATTCCGCTACACCAAGACCCAGGCGAGCAACCTTAGCAGAAGGAATAAGATCCCCAAGAACCTGGACGTCTTCTGATCCGGAGCTCGTGATGGCCCAGAAGGACGTTTACTCCCTATTGGAACGAAAGGTCGATGCCCTCCGTGGCAGTTCCAAGACCGGAGAGGAGCGCAAGGTCATCGACGAGGTGTTCGACCGCCAGACGCTCCTCACGATATACGGCATGATGACCTCCGACCTCATCGATACCGTTGAATATCCCATATCCACTGGTAAGGAGGGCAACGTCTTCCTCGCCTACTCACCCGAAGGTGATGAGTTGGCGTTGAAGATATTCCGTACCACCAACTCCACATTCAAGTGCATCGCCAAATACATCGAGGGCGACCCGCGCTTCCGTGGACTGAGCGGCAACCGCCGCAAGATCATCTACGCCTGGACGGGCAAGGAGTACCGTAACCTACAACGCTATCAGGACGCGGGCGTCAACGTCCCCGAGCCGATAGCCCATGACAAGAACTGCCTCCTGATGGAGTTCATCGGCGAGGGCGGCGTATCCTCCCCGAAACTCAAGGATGCTGCCATCGATGACATCCAGGAGACCTATGAGGAGGTGCTGAGCTTCCTCTTTGAAGGCTACCAGGATGCCCATCTGGTCCATGGCGACCTTTCGGAATACAACATCCTGTACCATGAAGGCACCGCAGTGATGATAGACTGCGGGCAGGCCATGACATCCGACCATTACAACGCCAAAGAGATATTGGAGCGAGACATACTGAACGTCAACCGCTTCTTCCGCCTTCGCGGTGCGAAGGTTGAGGACAATAAGGAGCTGCTCGACAGCATAATGGAGAAAGAGCAATGAAAATCATAAGGATCCCCCGCGAGAGGGTGGGGGTCATAATCGGCAGCGAGGGCAACACTCGCCGAGAGCTGCAGTCCATTTCAGGGATAAGTATCAATATCGACAGTGAGGGCGAGGTCATCGTGTATGACACCGAGGACTCCGACCCGCTGATGGTTTTGAAGATCGTCGACGTTATCCGCGCCATAGGTCGCGGGTTCTCACCGGATCGCGCCATGCGACTGTTCCAGGACGATGAGTACCTGGAAATGGTGGACCTTAAGGAGTTCGCCGGCCGCAAGGGTAACCAGCTGGCCCGGGTGAGGTCCCGTTTGATCGGCAGCGAGGGCAAGACCCGGGCCCTCATCGAGGACCTCACCGGCTCCTACATGTCGATATACGGCAACAGCGTCAGCCTCATCGGCGACTCGATAACCCTGCCGGTAGCCAAGCATGCGGTGGAGATGCTGCTACGTGGTAGTGAGCATTCCACCGTCTACCGCTACCTGGAGAAACAACGCCCCCGCCTGCGCATCGCGGAGATGGGCTTCGACATCTGAGATGGTCCTCATGTACAGATGGATCGATGATTCCGTCCGCGAGATTGCGGAAAAGGCTAAAGGCAAATCGCTCTGCGCCCATTGCCTCGGACGCACCGTGGCCAAGGCCGGTAGCGGTATGACCAACGAGGAGCGGGGATTGGAACTCGCCGATATGTTGGGCATAGACTTGGCATCGCCCTGTGGGCTGTGCAACGATGTGTTCCGACATGTTCCCCGTTTCGCGACTGCGGTCGCCGATGCCATACTCACCGTGGAGAGTGACAATTTCCTCGTCGGTTGCCGGGTGGACCCGGACATAAGCGACCGTGAGAAGGCCATGTGGGAAGAGGTCGGAGGAGAGCTGGCCGAACCCATCAAGTCGGAACTGAACCGCGAGATAGGTAAGGCAGCACTGCCCCTGATCGACCGGGCGGTGGAGTTCAAGAGCCCCCAGGTCGTAGCCGTTCTGGACACCAGGTTCGCCAGTGTGGAGTTGGATGTTGCACCGGTTTTCATCCGCGGACGCTATCTCAAGTTGTCGCGGGAGATACCGCAGACCATCTGGCCCTGTCGGGGCTGCCGTGGGAAGGGCTGCCCGCGTTGTAACAACACCGGTAAGATGTATTCACATTCAGTACAGGAGGAGATCGGCAATCCTGCCCTGGACATGCTTGACGCCAAGGAGCACCTCTTCCATGGGATGGGGAGGGAGGACGTCGACGCCCTCATGCTCGGGACAGGCCGACCTTTCATTATCGAACTGCGGGAACCGCGTCTGCGGGAGATAGACCTAGACGAGCTCGACCGCAAGGTGAACTGCTCGGAGTTGGTTCAGGTCCTCGATCTCCGCCTGGCACAGCGCGCGGAGGTCGCCGCCATCAAGGAGGCCACGCCGAGCAAGACCTACCGTGCCATAGTAACCACGGAAGGTAAAGTTAATAAAGAAAGAGTTAATGAGGTAGCAAAATCATTGACCAAACTCCATATTGACCAGAGAACTCCATCCCGTGTCTCCCACCGCCGTGCCGACCTGGTGCGCAAAAGGGAGATAGTGTCCGTGGAAGTGGAGGATGTCAGCGAAGAGGGTTTCACAATCCTCCTCGAGACGGAATCTGGCACCTATGT
>SKHQ01000057.1 GCA_007116915.1 Candidatus Methanomethylophilaceae archaeon | reverse complement strand
GGTATAGGGTAACACGGCATCCTGGTGGGCTCCAGTTATCGGGAATGATTGGAATTGGGTTTGCTGACAGTTGATGAGTAACTGGAGCGATGACCCCATAATTCATGGAGGGTAGCTCCCCCCATGGTGGAAACCCGCTGATGGGGGTTCAAATCCCCCTGCCCCCACTTTAAACTCTAAATCATAAGCCCGGGCAAACCTATTAACAAACCACCTTCCCATCTTCTGAATATTTTTTGATACAATAGCTTCGTCAAAGTCTTTTGATTGAAAGTTATGAATATTATAGATGCCAATATATTGTGACATGGACTCTTGTAGCGCAAGGGATGGAACCGGCATGTCCGCTCGCAAGGAACGCATCATGGTATCCTGCGTAACCTTCGAGACTGCCAAAGTGGTGGAGCCCGTCAAGCATTACGATGCAACCAAGGTCCATCTGATCTATTATGTCAAGGATGAGTCCAATCCTGCCTATTCGGTTTATAGCGAGTTCGTCCAGGAGGTAAAACGTCAACTAATCGATGACGTGGGTCTCAGTGAAGATTCGATTATTACCCATCGTCTCCCGGTCTACAGTTTTAAACACATGATGAGAGAGGTTTATCGCATTCTCAAAGGAGAAAAGGAGCGTTATGGTGCCAGTGGCGACATATTTGTGAACGTTTCATCTGGTACATCAGAGTACACCGCAGCCGCTACAATCGCTTCAATGATGGTAGCTGATGTTACACCTTTCACGGTATCCACCAAGGACTTCCTCATACCCTCTGAGAGGATAAGGGACATCTATTATGACAATGGAGTGCCCGTAGGCATGTCCAAGAACGTTTACAGTCCGTTGGCTCTGCAGAAATATCCGATGGAGGCCCCACCAGAGGATTTGGTCAAGGCTCTCAAAGTTTTCCACGATCGGGCGGCAGCAGGCAAACCCATCTCCCATGTTTGGATGATTAGGGCGCTCATAGAGCAGGGAATCTGGAGAGAGGGGGGTGAGGCTCAGATACCTGATGGAGGAGTCCGGAAGATAACTGTCAGCCAATCCATGAAGATGTATTACATACGTCACTATCTCAACAAATGGTGTGAGAGGGGTTGGATGGAGAAGGAAGGTGTCAAGCACGGTCTGACCGACGCCGGTAAGAACATCGTGGAGATGTTCTCTCCATCTGACTTAACGGATCATCCGGCATAGCAATCCATCACACCCTAGCCTATATCTATCGTGCAAACGTTCCAATCTCGGAGAGAGTCCCTGAATAAGTCATAGGTATGGTGGGGAAATCGACCTGGACTAT
The DNA here is from genome assembly GCA_007116915.1 of Candidatus Methanomethylophilaceae archaeon. GTDB lineage: Archaea > Thermoplasmatota > Thermoplasmata > Methanomassiliicoccales > Methanomethylophilaceae > PWHV01. The sequence continues at coordinate 4,836 of SKHQ01000057.1, read as the reverse complement.
ACGGGCTCCGCCAGGGGACACGGTCTGCGCAATGGTCCAGGTCGCTTTTGAATTCAAGTGCGCGGACGGTCCCCGTTATTTTCAGCGTCCTGCAGATAGGAAATCGCCAATTCCACATAGGCAGGCATGAAGAACTTACGTTCCAATCCTTTAGCGTTCATGTAACGGACCTTGCCGAAAATGTCCCTTTCCTTCCAGGGCCTGTCATGCTTTCCAAAACACCAGGCGACGCCGGCATAACCGTTGGGATCTCTTCCATCCAGCTCATAGCGGTCGTTCAGTGTGATGGCGGCCTCGTATGCCATCTCGGGAGTCTCAGACCATTCTATTATCTTCTTGCCCCAATACATCCGCATGTAATTGTGCATCTTACCGGTGACTAGCATCTCGCTCTGGGCGGCGTTCCAGTATATGTCATGCGTTTCGCCCTTCTCCAGTTCTCGTGAGGAATAGACGTACTCCCTACGGTCATCACGATGCTCGTCCAGTGTCTTCTTAGCCCAATCCGGCAGACATCCGTAACTCTCGTAATCCGGGTTGTACGTCACGAAATTAACAGCTAACTCCCTGCGTACGATAAGTTCTTCCAGGAATGATTCGGAACCTTGTATGCCCTTCGCCATGTGTGCGATTGTAACTGGCGATATATGCCCGAAATGCAGGTATGGGGAAAGATCGGAGGTCCATTGCCCTGCGGGATCGTTCCTTCTTTCCGAATAACGGACCAGACGTTCATCGATGAACCTCTTCAGACGCCTTTTAGCCTCTACCTCCCCGCCTTTATGCTGAGTTGAGGGCAGAGGTCCGTTCAGCTTCAAATCTTTAAGATGTCCATCGACGCCCTTCCATTCATATCCCTCATCCCAAAGACCGTCACTGTCTATCCTCAGTTCATGTTTGGTAGTGGGTGTTAAATTATCATCGATTTGAGGAGTTATCCGCCTTCTAAGCGTGGCTGCCGACCATTCCTCTTTCTGTGATGCTATGTCGACGGGGACTACGACGTTGTCCTCTATCTGCCATAGTGGGATTTCAGTTGATTCGAGTATGTCGTTGTACCATCGTCTTTGATGTCCCAGGTATCCTCGGTCCATGACCAATGCTGCAGCGCCTTCGACATGGTCCAGAACCTCTGCCACAATGTCGCCTTGCCTTACAGAGAAGGCAATTCCTCTCCGTGAGAGTCCGTCAGCCACATCCTGGAGGCCTTGAAGCATGAAGGTGAATGAGCGACGGTTGGCGGACGGATATCCCGGATCTATTACGAATAATACTTGTAAAGGTTTATCGAGCTGGTTCGAGAGGCTTATAGAATGTTCTAGTGCACGATTACAATCACTTCTTTGGGAGGCCTGCATCCAATAGACAACACGGTCACCCTGAGCACTCGCATTACGTAATTCCTTGACCCGGCCCATAGACGTTTATGTGATTCCACACGGTTAATATCGACTCTTCAAAAGAGAGTATTTGGGGGCTTCAGAAAATTGAGCAATTCTCACTTTTGATAATAGCCCGATAAGCTTTTAAACAATAGTTTATACTGAGTGGTATGGAGGGTTCCTGCGGACCTTCTCCAACTTCCCCACCATAAAAGATTCTCGGGGACCCTCCACAAGACTGTTATTCAGTCCCCGTTGTACTCGTCCTTCATCAGGATGTACTCCATGGAGTCCACGAGTGCCATCAACGATGCTTCTATGATGTTCTCAGACACACCGACAGTCGTCCAGGAACTGTTGCCGTCGGTGGACCTTATCAACACCCTGACCTTGGCGGCGGTACCGGCCTTCTCATCGATGACTCTGACCTTATAGTCTGTCAGTCGGATATCGTTGAGCTTGGGGAAGAAGCGTGACAAGGCCTTTCTCAAAGCCTGATCCAGGGCGTTCACCGGTCCATCCCCGTCAGCAGCGGTGTGCTCCACGTTGCCATAGCGGTCTACGACTTTGACAGAAGCCTCTGACGATAGGACTGACCCTTTTTGGGAGTCGATGTACAATCGGAATCCCTGCAACTCGAAGGGCGTGACCTGCTCATCACGGAAGCGGCGGACCAACAGTTCGAAGCTGGCCTCGGCACCCTCGAATTGGAAACCCTGCGATTCCAAGGACTTGATGTGCTCCAATATGGGGCGACTCTCCTCCTTGCGGTCATCGATGCCGAACTCCCTGACCTTCTCCAGGATGTTGCTGGTGCCCGACATCTCCGATATGAGGATGCGGCGGCGGTTTCCGACCAGGGTGGGCTCCATATGCTCATATGTGCGGGAATCCCTTGCCATGGCGCTGACGTGCACCCCGCCTTTGTGGGCGAAGGCCCTGTCACCGACATAAGGCATTCCCGGCGTGGGGAAGAGGTTGCTCATCTCGCCTATGAATGTACTGAGTGAACGGAGTTTTGTGAGGTCTTTCACATTGGTCTCGACACCCATCTTCAGCATGAGGTTGGGTATTATCGAACACAGGTTGGCGTTTCCGCACCTCTCACCGATCCCGTTTATCGTACCCTGCACCATGGTGGCGCCTCTTCTGACGCCCGCATGCGAGCATGGCACGGCGAGGTCGGAATCATTATGACAGTGAACTCCGACCGGCACGGTAACGGTCTCCATCACCTTCTTGACAGCCTTGCTGCAGTCGTAAGGCAAGGTGCCTCCGTTGGTGTCGCATAACACCACCCATTCGGCTCCGCCTCTCTCCGCTGCCCTCAGAACCTCAAGAGCGTACTCTGGATTGTCCTTGTAACCATCGAAGAAATGTTCAGCATCGAATATGACGCTTTTGCCGTTGTCACTAAGGTAACGGACGCTCTCCTCGACTATGAGTAGGTTCTCCTCCAAGCTTATCTGGAGGGCCTTCTCCACATGCAGGTCCCACGTCTTGCCGAATATGCAAATCCACTCTGTGCCTGCTTCAATCAACGAAGCGAGTCCCGCGTCACGGTCAGCGCTGTTCTTAGCCCTACGGGTAGAGCCGAAGGCCACCAGTTTGGTATTCTTCAGCTCGATGTCCTTGGCACGGGCGAAGAACTGGTCGTCCTTGGGGTTCGAGGAGGGCCATCCACCCTCCACGAAATCAATCCCGAAATCATCCAACCTCTGCAGTATCTCCAGCTTATCCTCGATAGAGAAGGAGACTCCTTCGGTCTGGGCACCGTCCCGGAGGGTGGTGTCGTAGAGTATTACTTTATCGGCCAATAATGAGATCAACCCTTTTGAGTTATTGCCCTTTGGGCCTTTTCTCTATCCCTTGGCTATTATTTATTATTGACGTTGGAACGCATTATTGCCAGCAGGTCGCTCAATATCGCCGAGGCCGTTTCCATCCTTCCTGCACCGCGCCCGCTTATGCTGATGGGGCCAGCCAGGTCGGTGTTGACCTGGGCAACGTTGAGGGTGCCGGTGACACTGAGGGGATGTCCTTTGGTCACAAGGCGGGGTGACACCTCGAGACGCTCCGGTGAGACCTCCCCGATCAATCTGATGCAGTAATTCTGTTCCGCGGCCATGGCGACCGCCTCTTCGCTTATGGCCGTGATGCCGGTGACGTCGACATCATCGTATGTGCAGTCGATGCCGAATACGGAGTTGGCGAGGATTACGACCTTACAGGCGGTGTCCACTCCGTTGATGTCGTAGGAGGGGTCGGTCTCGGCATATCCCAGTTCCTGGGCTTCCTTGAGAGCCTGCTCGAAAGGAAGTCCATCGTCCATTCGACTCAGTATGAAGTTGCAAGTCCCGTTAAGTATGCCCATGAGGGAGTTGATATTCTGACCCATTAGGCTTTCGCGGCAGAGGTTGATGATCGGCATGGCCCCGCCGACCGAACCCTCATACCTCATCTCCACTCCGTTCGCCTGGGCCAGCCGTGACAGTTCCCCGAAGGCCAGCGCCAGAGGTCCCTTGTTGACGGTGACCACGTGACGCCCATTGCTGAGGGCGCTCCGGATGTGGTGCAACCCTGAACCGCCGGTCTCTATGTTGGTGGGGCTCACCTCGATCAGTACGTCGTAATCAATTGACTCAAGAAAGGCCACGCCGTCCACAAGCGGCTCATCGCCGACCTTGCCGGTACCGCTCTTGTTGGCCAGCAGCATCGCGGGGTCCAGACCGTCCTCGGAGTAGATCGCACTACTGGAGTCAAAGGCCCCCACTATCCTGGCCTCTTTGCCGAAAGCCTCCTTTATCAGGTCATTGCGCATGGCTATGGCCTCGGCCACGCCCTGTCCCACGGTGCCGAAACCGGCTATGACGATGTCCATGCTCATTTCCCCAACCCCCTTACTGCGAGTATTTCCTTGTCTCTGACCAGTTCCAATATCAGATCCTCCGCTTTGCGGAGACTCGCCTCGCTGTTGAACTTGGCGTTTATGAGGGCAGTCCGACTGCCGGATTCCATCACCGAGGAGTAGCGGATGTCCAGGGACACCATCCCCAGCATGTCGCGTACCTCATCGAGCATGGTCTCCAATTGAGAGGGAGATATCTGACCGATCAGAAGGTAGTCCATGGGGAAGGTCTCAACAACGGAGCCGATGCGTGACACGCGCACATCACGATCCTTCCAGATTCCCATGAGCTTATCGAGCCTATCCTTGTCGGTGAGGTCGAATGTGATATTGATTCCAATGCGGTCGTTCATGACCTGGTCACGGTGGTGTACGACTCCAACGATGTTACCTTCCATTATCGATACCGGTTCCAAGGCCGCTACCAATTGGCCCGGAACGTCCTTGACGTAGAGATCGGCGTTCACCCTCATTTCAGTTCACCCATGGGGGTTGATAATCTACCTCTTGTTATTTATTGCGATTCCGCAGTGAGAAATGAATGGC
>SKHQ01000045.1 GCA_007116915.1 Candidatus Methanomethylophilaceae archaeon | reverse complement strand
CCCCACGTCAGCGGATTCATCCTTGTATGTCAGGAACGTGTTGTTGTTGAATAACGCGGAGGCCATCGCCAATGCGGCCGCCATCAGATTGGTCCCAGAGCTAAGATGGAAGTGGTACTCCTCATCGAAATCCCTCTCCGTTAGCGTTGACTTGATCTTCTTGAACATGTCCTGCACATCGTACTCATCGGGCAACGTGATTGTTTCCAAATTAAAGGATGAGATCTCCTTAGCTAGTTGATCTCCCCATCTCTCATAGCCTGAAGTACTGAAAAACAGAATTATGGCTGTCGGCTTGTAGTTTGTAGCATAGGAGATGACCGAATCTCTGCTTTCTTCCGACGCATCCACCATAGCAACGAGCGTCTTAGTTTTCCCCATGAATTGAAGATGCTTTGAATACGTTGATAATTGTTTCCAAACAATTTAAAATTCTATTGTCTGAATTTATTTTTAATCTCAAAATCAGCATTACCAATTGAACATTAATATAGAAAAAAAAGAACTGATCCAGTTTATGATGCGGTGAAGCATCAAATCGTTAATCTATAATGGGTTTTTCACATCGAATTCATATTAATCAAGTCTAGTTGAGTAGAGATAAGTCGAATTGAAATTTTCCCATTGAGGCCTTAAGTGAACTTACTAAATGCATGAAAAAATTCTTCTTGAATTGTTTGAATAAACCACTATTTCACACATGATTTAGATGCCTAGAGGAAAAAACAAAATAGACAATAATAAAATAATTTTTTTATGTCAGAAAACCGTGAATCGCTAGAGAAGGACAAGAATATGCTGAGAGGTAGAAAATGCAAATTCTGTAGTGAAAGGCTGGTAGATGATGTTGATGATCAATTGCGTTGCCCGTATTGTCAAAGAAGCTTACGTAAATGGATTGATGGTTTGAAAAGCTCTTTTAATGTCAACCGTTGAACACAGAGTTATGAATTGTTTCGAGTAATCGCTTCTGAGAGTTCATAACCAATTACGAATTAAACCGATGGGTGAAAACACACGTATCGATCTAACAAAATAATCAGGATTATTTTAATTCTGATTTGAATCGCTGTAAACACCATTATTCATCAATGTTTCCACTAACCATTTCTTATTAAACATTTCCTTATAGAAATGAACTGTATACTGATGAACTATCCATTTGAAAAGCTCGGAGGGTAATAGTTCCCTGTGGAATGGTCCAACGATTTCCGGCCACCATCTAACGTAACGCTGATGATGATGCTTTACATCTCCTTCGGGATCTCCTACTGGATTCTGTTTATCGTATCTGTAATCACCGACAACGTCACCTATCGCACTCACCATGTTATTCTTATGGTACAATATTACGACATCCCCGATGTTTATCCCATCACGGAATTTCATGATCATCCTTGCACCATGCTCTGGAGTTGAGTAGTCTTTTTCCGGCTTTTTCGGCTTTTTATTCCTTGTATCGATTATCCCTTGAACAAGTTCTTCAAAGCTCTTGCCTCTAGCATCTTCCCCATTATCAAAACCTATGGATACAACACCTTCCTTGATTTTCAATTCTGCTGCTCTTTCTGGCGAAAGAGTATCCCCTCTATGTGAAATAATCCTGACCAATTTTTGCATCCGCATCACCTATTATCAGTTTGAATTTAGAGTATAAATACATCGCGAATCTGAAACATGGTTGTCAACCGTCAGAGGAGAAAAACGGTTGTCCAGGGGCGAAGATTGATTGGGTTGTTCTATAAACAACCTAAGAAATTTTAAGACTAGTCTTAAACATGTTATTTTTCGGTTAGGCTTTTCTGAAAGTGCCCATGGGAAATTCTTTACTAAGAAATGCTGCTAGGTAAATCCAGATAAAATCCAATGCGAACTTCAAGTGAGAGAAATGAGAGTATTGATAAAAATGGTAATAGTGCTCCCGCCGGGATTTGAACCCGGGTCGAAGCCTCGAGAGGGCCTCATGATTGGCCACTACACTACGGGAGCGTAATTGTGGTGAAAGCGCCACTGTTAATAAAATTTGTTGTCGCTTGACCTGTTTTACTGCTGTTCGGGCATGGGAGGACTGTGGCGTTTGTGCCGGTTCGCCTCCACTCTGCTCTCGATCTCGATGACCCTCTTCAAAGGAAGACCGGAGATGTCAGCCAACTCCTCCAGCGAACTTCCGCCCCTCATCCCCTGCAGGATTAGGTCCAGTTGCTCATAGCTTATCCCCATCTCATCCTCATCGCTCTGCCCTTCCCAGAGGTCTGCGCTTGGAGCCCGGTCTATGATGGACTGCGGCAAGGATAAGATTCTGGAAAGTTCCCTCACTTGGCTCTTGTACAAGTTGCCTATGGGGAGCGCGTCGCAGGCACCATCGCCATGTTTGGTGAAGTATCCCATCAGGAGTTCGCTACGATTGCCCGTTCCCATCACCAGGAGGTTCTCGGTCCGGGCTATGTGGTATAATATTATCATGCGACAACGGGCCATCACATTGCCCTTTGACAAACTGTCCTCCAATCCGAGGACGGAACCGAATGCATCGACCATATCCTTGATCGGTACCACTCGGTATGCAGTGCCGATTGATGAACTGTAAGCCTCGGTGGATTCACGGTCGCCGGCAGGTGTCGTCGAGGACGGCATGAAAACATTGTATACCTTGTCCGGACCCAATGCGTCCACGCACAGACGGCTGACCAATGCCGAATCTATACCACCGCTGAGACCCACGACCACACCTTCCGCGCCGCTTTCGCGGACGGTCGAGGATATGAAATCCAGGATCCCTTCCTTCAACTGAGGGGGGAATTCCTCTCTCATCTATACCGATACATCGCCTTTGCTTTTGAAGGTTTTCACCGGTCATCAGAAAGATTGATAAATGGTCATAGCGTCCTCGATTGGATGAGAGTATCACTCGTCCAGACCCTTAGCGCACCCGAGGGAGGCGACAACCTGGCCGCCATAAGGTCAGCTGTCAACGAAGCCAAGGGAGATGTGCTGGTATTTCCAGAGCTCTTCCTTACCGGATACACAACCGATACCGAGATACATGAGCGGACATCGGATGGACATGAGCGGTGGAGGGCGCAACTCAAGGAAATTTCCGCAGACAGCGGTAAATGGCTGATGATAGGGGCGCCATATCCCACCGCGAAGGGTCTGATGAACGTCATCTGGGTGTTCTCTCCTGAAGGGGATGAGAAGGTCTATGAGAAACTCCATCTCGCTGATTTCGGTGTCTTCAATGAGGCTAATGCCTTCGTCCCCGGGGACAGCGGCTGCATGGTGGACATCGGAGGTTTCCGGTTCGGCCTTTCCATCTGCTACGACATGTTCTTCCCGGAACTGTATCGCCGCTACGCACTGATGGGCGCGGATGTGCTGGTATGTGCATCAGCATCGCCAATGAAGTCCAAAGGTCCCTTCGACAAGGTCCTTCCCGCCAGGGCGGTGGAGAACACCTGTTACATGCTCTTCGTGAATCACATAGGCGAGCAGGGATCATTCGAATTCTTCGGCGGCAGTCGTGCCATATCGCCAATAGGTTATGAGATGTCGAATTGTGAGGATGCGACTCACTGCATCATCGAGGTAGAGCTCTCACGCAAGGAGTTGGAGAGGGCCCGCGAAGGACGTCCGACTCTACGTGACCACCGTGGCGATTTGGACTGGGGAAGCGCTGTATGATCAACGAGTACTTCATACTCCTCACCATCGTGGCCTTGGCATTCTTCATGCCACTGGTACTGCAACGCACCAACATACCCGCCGTCGTGGGCGAGATCGTGGCAGGGATGGCGGTGGGACTCATTTTCTTCATCATATTCCGCCTGACCGGAGACACCTATCTCGGCGATTACCCTTCGGTGGACTTCCTCGCCCATATAGGATTCATATTCCTCATGTTCCTCTCCGGCCTGGAACTGGATTTCGTGCGTATCGAGAGTCAGGGGAGGAAGAAGCAGATGAGGGGCATCCTGGTGTTCGCCATGACGCTCGCTATCGCTTATCCTCTCGTCCATCTGCTTTCGCTCTTCACGGGTGCGGGCTTGGAGGTTCTATTCATCACCATAGTGCTGGCGACCACGTCGCTGGCGGTGGTCCTCACGGTCGTCAGGGAGATGGCACTCAACCGCAGACCATGGGGTCAGGAACTGATAGTCAACGCGGTGATCGCCGATGTGGCTGCCATGGTGCTACTCACCATCTACGCCATAGGAGTCGATGTACGTGGCTCGGAGGGCTCCCTTTTCCCGCTTCTTGCGGTGGCGATGTTCATCGCAATATTGGTCTTCTTCATCGTGGTCTACCGCATAGGCAACTGGGCGATGTGGTACTTTCCCGGAACCTTGCGTAGGTTCTTCCGCTCCGATGACCCCCACGAACTTGGCGTAAGGGCATCCCTGGGCATAATTTTCACCTTTGTGGCCATATCCTCGGTCATTGACAGTAAGGCCCTGACGGTCCTCGGGGCATTCCTGGCAGGTGCGGCCATCTCAATGCTATTCCGGGACTCGCTGCTTCTCGGTCAGAAACTCAACGGCATCGGCTATGGTTTTCTGATACCGGTGTTCTTCATCAGCATCGGCATAAACTTCCAGTTCGCCGATATCCTCAACCTCAGCACCCTCATCCTGCTCCCCGGCCTGGTGGCCGTGACGGCGGTGGCTAAGATACTGCCGTTCCTGATACTCAGCGATAGGACGGACGTGAAGAGGGACTTCTCCCAAGGCGTACTGATGACGGGAGGATTGACGTTGATGATAGCCGGTGCCGAGATCGGTAAGGACCTCGGCGTCCTCGATGCCGGGACCTATGGGCTGCTGATTCTCCTAGCGGTGGTTTTGGCCATAGCCACGCCCACGATATTCCGTTACCTGTTCGAACGCTACAGACTCGCCAATGGGGAGGGCTGCCAATGAAGATGATGATAATCGGAGGGGGAAGGCTCGGTCAGGAACTGATGAGCAGCACTCCCCGCGCTATCGTGGTGGAGGCCAATCAAAAGAGATTGGAGCTATTGAGGGAGAAGTTCGGAGAGGACCGGGTCGTCGAAGGCCCCTGGAACCGCTCCCACCTCGACATCGAAGGTGTGGAGGCGGTGGTGATAGCCACGCACGAGGATGACCGTAACGTGGAAATAGCCAAGGCTACCCAGGAGAAGGGTTTCCGCTACATCGTAGTCAAAGTCAAGGATCCCGCCCGCATACCGGAGCTTCGGGAGATGGGCATAGAGGATGTCATCTGTCCTCATCAGTTCGCCGCCAAGGCCATTCGGGCATCACTCGTTCCGCGGGCCAAGGATCTGATAGAGATACCGATATTCCCTGACTCCCCTCACATCGGCAAACGCATCGAGGACCTTTGCTTCGGTCTTGATGCCATTGTGGTGGGCGTGGTCCGTAACGGATCGATACTGCGCGCCGAGGGCTTGATCATAGAGAGGGCCGACCATCTTCTGGTGGTGTCGATAGGCGGCCGTTCCAAGGAGTTGCAGAAGACGATAGTCAGAAAAGAGAGCCGTTTGAAACCCTTCGACAGGATCTCCGCCCTTATCGTCGATGAGGATGACCTCAACAACACCCTTTCGGAATCCCTCTACCTCGCCCGGATCATCGGTATCGAAGTGGACATCATCTCCACTGACCTGGCATTGCTGGCGAAGGGCGAGGAGATGGCGCGGGCCTCGGGCGTACCTTATACCATCAGGAACGTGGACACGGTGGAACTGGACTGCATCCCGGCATCGATAGTCGAAGAGGGGCGGGAACTTGGATGTCTGGCCCTGAGTGCGTCCCAGCGCTATCGTGAACGGCGGACTTTCCGTCGCTGGCGCCTGTACAGGCTCCTGCGTGAAATGGAGGGCCCGGTGCTCATATGCAAACGCCGTCACCCCTACTACTCGATACTGAACGTCCTTGACGATCATCCAGAGGGTGCTCAGGTGACCGAGTTGGCCTTCAAATTGGGTTTTCTGTTGCGATCTAAACTCCGCATACTGCGTTACTGCTACCTCGACCCCCGTGGCCAGGAAAGATTGGTCGAGAGCCTGGTCCGGCTATACGGCGTGAAATGCCGCGACGACCCCGTGGAGGGTAACCCCACCATAGAGTTCGTCAGCGAGCTGTCCTCGGGGGACGTCGACCTCATAGTGTTCAATTGGGACAGCGCGAGCATCACCCATGACATACTGGGTCGGGCCATAATGGACGGTCCTTCCTCAATATTGATAATGCGCTCTCCTAGAAACGTTTTAATGCCATGACTAGTTTCCCATGAATCAGGCCGAGATAGCCCAGCCTGGTAAGGCGCGAGCCTGGAAAGCTCGTGGCGGTTCACGCCTCGGGAGTTCGAATCTCCCT
>SKHQ01000081.1 GCA_007116915.1 Candidatus Methanomethylophilaceae archaeon | reverse complement strand
GGCATGCAGTCAGACAAAGCGAGGGTTGCCGAGCCTGGTCAAAGGCGACAGACTCAAGATCTGTTCCTGTAGGGGTTCGCCGGTTCGAATCCGGCCCCTCGCACCACTCCCATTCTTCATATCGGTTTTAATCAATCATATGCCATTAACAAGGTCAAATCATCTACGATAATAGTACAAAGATGAATCCTGCCATTATGGATATGGCACAGAGTACCATACTTGTAAAGAGAAGCCCCGTGCCCTTCTTCAATATATCACTTCGATCAAGGTCGCCGTAAAGATATCGGAAGGCCATAATCAAAGTGATGACGAACGGAATCATAAACAGTATCAATGAATACCCGTTAGGTAGGAGATAAGCAACTAGTAGTAAATTAGCCACCAATACCAGACAGAGTATTGCCGAAAGATGTAAAGCTCTTCTCAATCCAATCAGTATCACCAGTCCGGTCTTGTTCGCTTTTATGTCAAAAGGAAGGTCTACAATCTGTCCGTTCAATGTCACGATCAGAGTAACAATTCCTGTGATTGGCATCATTATCAGTAACAAAGGTTCCCAGACAATGCCTTGCGATGCGGCCGCCAAGAGAATTGCCAATGGGCCGAAAGCTATGAAAACCGCGACCTCCCCCATGCCTCTATATGATAGGGCCACCGGTGCGGCGGTGTAGTACTTGGACAGGAATGCAGCGATAAGGAAGACCAACACAAAAATTGGCCAGAACTTTGTTTCCGAGATTAGAACCAACCCCATGGTTCCCAGCAATCCAACGATCATCCCACTTCTAGCTATCCTAAACATCATACTCTCAAGTTCAGGGTTGGTGATCAGCACTCCCGATCCTCCACTGAAGAAACACTCACTGGACTCTAAGGTGTCCGACCCCTGTCTCGTATCATAAATGTCGTTGTATACGTTCATGGAAAGATGAAGAGATATGCCCACCAGAGCAGCGAAAAAGGCACCCATAGGACGGAATTCTCCCGTTATTATGACTGCGGCAGCAGTTCCGATAACCAATGGGAAGAAAGTTGCTATAAGGCCCGGTGCTCGTACAATGGTATGAAGTCCAGGGCGTTTATCGGGCATCATAACACTATCCCTCTCATAGAAGATATACCCACTCCTGTTCAAAATAGGGACTTCACCCGAACGATTTATGCCAATCTTTTGACCTTCATGTTCCGATATTGGATATTCATTCAGAAAACAGTATTAAGATGTACATCTAATCATGGCACATGAACTCCGATGGTTCAGACATACAATCCTTCACACAACTGAGATATGATCTTGATTCCATCGTTGATATGGCCATGTCGATAATGGAAGAAGAGGGCATGTTCAAAGGCAAGGATAGCCGTTTTATCGATTATTCACGTTCAGATCTCAAGATTCATTTTCAGTACGTTCTAGAGGCTCTTCAGGCCGGTTCCGCTTCATTGTTCACCGATTATGTGGAATGGAACCGGGTATTCTTTCGCGGGATAGGGCTGGAATATGTGGTTGCGCCGACCTTCAGGATTATTCGCGATTCCCTGGTTAAAATTGGACTAGGTATCGACGTGGATCAAATATTAGCCCCGGGGATGGCAAGATTATCAGAATCGTACGACGACATAGTGATAGGTTTCGAAGGAAAACCACACGCAAAGCTCGCGGAATCCCACTGCCGTGCCTTATTAATGGGCGACCGGGAAAGGGCATGGAAATTGTTAAGCGATGCAATGGATAACGGCGTCGGAATATTGGAAATATATCAGCACATATTCCAAGCATCTTTGAGGAACGTTGGTCTGTTATGGCAAACTGGAAGGATCTCCGTTGCAAAAGAACATCTGTTCACATCTTCAACCCAGAACCTGATGGCCAGACTCTATCCGTTTATATTCATTAAACCACCGTCAAAATCCAAGGTGATGGCAGCCTGCGTTTCTGGTGAATTGCATGAGATGGGCATAAGGATGATCGTCGACATATTGGAACTCGAAGGATATGATACAACATATCTGGGCGCCAATACTCCCTCTGACGCCATAGTTTCTATGCTCAAAGAGTCCGGGGCAAAGATACTACTCCTCTCTGCGACCATGACATATCACATGGAGAGGTTGCAAGGTCTGATATCTTTGGTGAGGTCTGATAAGGAGACTGAGGATGTCACTGTCCTGGTGGGAGGCAGGCCCTTCCTGATCGACGATAATCTTTGGAGAAGAGTGGGAGCCGATGGTTATTCCAAGGACATGAAGGAGGCCATAGCCATGATAGCCTCCCTTGAAGAGGCGTGAGATGTCTATACACTTCTCTGCGGTCTGCGATCGTTCCGGTAATATTGTCCATGTTGTTTTCATAAGCCTAGGCCAAAAAATGGTCCGTAAGCTTGGCGACCTCATAAGTGGGGATGTGTCGGAAATAATCGAACGTGCTAGATTTGAAGGTGCGGTATTCGGCATGGAAAGGAAATTGACCCTGAATGGGAATCCTTGTAAAATTGCGGGTGTATATGACCGTGACCACACATTGATAATCTGCGCAGATAGTTCTAAGGAGATCACAGATTACTACTCCATCCTCAAGGGGATGGGATCATCGGACCTAGGTGACGATTCTTTCGATCAAGGAATATATGACCAGATTACCAGTTTAAACAACGAACTGATAAACGCCCAAAGGGAACTTGCCAAGATAAACTCCCGATATTCCCGCGATATCGAGAGGCTTGGCTTGACACTTGCCAATATAGGTAGTGGAGTGATAGTCCTCGACGGGGATAGCAAGATCGAACTCATCAACGAGGCGGCCAAAACCATCCTCGGCGCTGATAAGAACGTGATTGGCAGTCCATGTGAGGATATATACAGGATTTTAAGCGATGACGTTTCCTCCGACTCCGGGAAAAAAAGCAGCGATGGCGGGTCCATCATGCCTGCCCGCAAGAAGCTGAAGACACTCGATGGCAAGGAACTCTACATCATCGACAGCATAAACCCGTTGGGCACTGATGGTAAGGTGATAGCTTTCCAGGATATCACTCCACTAGAGGAGTTGCAGGATAATCTTTGGCGCAGCAATGAGCTACTCCGTCTCATGTCCAAGGTCATCCGTCATGACGTTCTGAATCATCTCACTGTCGTTAATGGTTACATCCAGATAGCAGACCCTGAGTCCGAGTCCAAAATCCTGAACAAGGCCATGACGGCCGCTGTAAAGGCAGAGGAGATCATCAGGCAGATGAAAGAGATGGAGGGTATGGTTATGAGTAAGGGGGAATTGAAATCTTATAACCTCCGCGAGATAGTGACCAAGGTGATGGAGGGCCATGCGCTGGATTGGTCCATCGAAGGCGATTCGTCAGTTTTAGCCGATCCTGCGGTTTATTCCGTCCTGGAGAATCTGGTGTCCAATGCGATCAGACACGGGGGTACCGACAGGATGGATTTCAATATATCCGCTGACAATGGTCACGTGATCCTAAAGGTCATCGACCAAGGTACCGGTATACCCGACTCAATAAAGGGTCGTCTATTCCAAGAGGGTTTCTCATTCGGTAATGCGGCCAACACCGGACTCGGTCTTTACTTGGCGAGGATGGTTACCCTACGTTACGGAGGCGACATATCAGTTGAGGACAACAAACCCCACGGGGCAGTCTTCATTCTTAGATTCAGGGCACCTATTCAGATTTCGCCATGATCCTTTCCAGGGCGAACTCTGCGCTTTTCTTCAGATAAGCAGATGATTCGCCCGCCATTTTATGCAGAGGTTCTAGGCTACCTTCGTCGATTATCCCCAGTTTGTCGGCGTATCTGCCGACTGACCATGCGGCCATACCGCGAACATGGACATCTTCATCATTCAGTAGGCGTATGAGCGAATCAAGACTGTCCTGGTTGCCGACATCCGTCCCTGCAAGCTCACCAAGGGCCCAGGCGGCATTCTCTCTGTTCTCGGGTACCGAGTCAGTGGTGATCGAGGAAACAAGGTTCAAGGATTCAGAGTCTCCTTGCTTGTTCTGCCCCAATTTCCCGATGCACCACAGAGCTTTGGTTCTGACTTCGTCGCTACGGGGGAGTAGTCTGCAAAGCAAAGGGACATACTCCGCTCCAACCTCTGATTTTCTAAGTAAGTTGTCCAGAGTCGAAAGGGCAGATATAACGACATCGTCATCATCGGAGACCAAGAGGTCCTTCAGATCACTCATCCTATTTCTCCTTGGGAACCGGTTTCTCGATAAAGAAGTCGCAGGATTCATAGTCCTGCTCGGGAACACAATAGTTGTAGTCCTCGATTTTAAGAACGTCCAGTCTTATTCTTTTCGCTTTGCAGTTGGAACATCGTCCATCCTTGGCCCTCCACAAGCAAACATTCCGCATATTATCATCAATCCAGTCACTTATTGTTATAAAACGATATTCAAAATAGTTATATGCTCAATGAAACCAATCAATACCTAGGAGTTGCAACAGAACAATTAAGAACATACGAATTTGTATGGTATTTGCAAAAACATGAAAAAACGAAAGAGGTGTCTACATGGTCGATGTGAAATTGGATTGTAAGGGTATGATGTGTCCCATGCCCATAGTGCATATAACGAAGAAGATCAAAACCATGGAGCCGGGATCCGTTCTCGAGGTTGTTGCTGACGATGTCGGTTCAAAGGAGGATGTTCCCGCATGGGCAAGTAGGACTGGCAACGAGCTCATGGAGACCAGAGAGGAGAACGGGAATTATTATTTCGTCATAAAAAAGAAGTGAGGTGTATCATGGATTCCAATGAAGTAGGCCCTGAGAAGGTTGCCATAGTTGTTTCAGAAGGTTCGTACGACAAGGCGATGGCTTCAGTTTTCCTGGGGTCAACAGCTGCCGGACTGGGGATGGATGTGCATTTGTTCTTCACATTCTTCGGACTCGATCTGCTGAAGAAGAACAAGAGGCCCAAGCTGAAGGGTATGTTCCGTCCGTTCACAGGAATGTTCGAGAAGAAGATGAAAGGCATCGGTGTGGAATCATTCCAGGTCATGATGGATACCTGCAGCGAAATGGGCGTCAAGTTCTATGCCTGCAGCACATCCATGGAGGCCATGGGACTGAAGATGGAAGATTTGCGCGACGGTGTCGATATCCTGGGAGCCTCCAAGTTCCTGGATATCGCTGCAGGGTCTAACATCCAGCTGTTCATCGGGTGATGTGATGGCATCTAAACTTTTCCTTGTAATCAAATCTCCAGGCGAATGGAGCGGGATGGACCTCCTAGAATCATTGGCCGACGATGATAGTGCAGTGGTGCTGTTGAACGATGCTGTCCTCTTTGCCCTCAAGGAAGATAAAGTGGAGAGATTAAAAATGGTCTGCAGCGACGTTTATGCTATGAAGGATGATTTACAAGGGCGGGGCATCAAGCCCGCATACGGCGTGGAGGAAATCGATTACCCCCGCTTGGTTGAATTGATCATGGAAGATTTCCAACAGACAATCACAGTGTAGGTGAAGATATGGGAACAATGTTGATTCAAATCCGTTCAGGTACGATGATGAACATGGATACCAACGTACTTGTGAAACTGAGCCAAGCTGCCTTGGACATGGGTCATGAGGTCAAGGTGTTCGCTTACGGGGAGGGTGTAACCGCTCTCAAAGAAGGCCAGGAGCCTAAGCGCTTTCCCAATGTTGGAAAGATATTGCAGGAACAGATAGCCCAAGGCCTTTCCCTGGCCGGCTGTGAGACCTGTTGCTACGCCCGGGGGATCACGCGGGGCGAGGAGTTCGACGGAGCGAAGATAGGCAGCATGACGAACGACCTATCGGTTTTCGTTTCTGAGTCAGACCGGATGGTGACTTTAGCGAGGTGATGATTTGGCGGATACTATAGCGGTGATTGTTACCAAGCCTCCCTATGGCACGGAGGAGGCATTTGCAGGTATGAGGCAGGCATTGGCGATGTTGGTCTCGGGACTTACCAACAGGTCTGTGGTCATGATGGTCGGTGAAGGCACAATGAACGCCTTAGCAAACCAGGAACCGCAGGCTTTGTCAATGCCCTCCAATATGGAGGCAGTTGAGGACCTCGTAGCCTTGGACGGTGAGGTTTATGTGGTATCAGAGGACCTAGATGCGTTATTCTCTAACCCACAATTGATTGAAGGAGTCCAGAGAATCAACTGGTCTAAAGCAAAGGAGATCCTTGCTGGAATAGATTTGATAAACACTTTCTGAAATATCAGGAAAAGAGGGGTAAAAGATTTGGGACCTTTTCAGGCCCTTGTTATGCCCCCAATCAACTGACTGACGGAGACCAATGCGTCCTCCTCGTCCTTCCCTACCTTCTCAGCATATGAGGAGATCTTGGATCTGAACATTTCCACTTCCGCATTGGTGAGCTTATCCTGCTTTTCAGCTAGTTTTGTCTCTGCGAAAGTAAGAGCTTTTCCCAAGGGGCTGCTTCCATAGTCTTTTGCTGCAATCTTTGCCGATGCCTTTGCGGGCTTGGCAGCTGTAGCTGCCGCCGGCTTCTTCTTGAACAGTGCTTTGATCTTATCCAGAATTCCCATCTTAAATCCCCTCCTTTACGAGGTTGTGTTTGGCCGTTATTCCACCCATGAGTTATGTGTGGCATTATTAGTTTATAAAGATTATCAAATCAAATAGGTCATTTTACGAAGTATGGCTACAATATGGGCGGATAGAATATTAAAGAAGGATAGACGTTCGAACATCGAAGGATATATAGTAGTTATTATATAGAATAAACAATTGAAAATAATATTTAACATAATATATAATCTATATGATGGGAAAGTTAGATATTACTGCCCTCCCATCACCAACCGTGCGGCCATCACAGAGATTGGATTCAGTCCCATTGTCAGGGATACGTAAGCTGTTCGACCTCGTGACCCCGGAGACCGTAAATCTGGGTATCGGAGAGCCGGATTTCCAGCCCCCTGCTGAGGCTTTGGAGGGCCTTAGCCAGGCTTGTAAAAAAGGTCACAACAAATACGGCCCTACAAATGGTATACCTCCATTGAGGAAGGCGGTAGCAGAATACTCGCAACGCTACAACGCCGATCTGGAAGAGGGTAACGTGATCATCACTCCCAGCGGCACATCGGCTCTGATGACCATCATGCAGGCCTTCGTTGACCCGGGTGATGAGATTTTGATGCCAAACCCGGGGTTTGTGGTTTACAAACCGCATATAATGTTGGCGGGAGGAGTTCCAGTCGAGTACAGTTTAACTCCTGGCGATTTTGAACCACAGATTGAATCCATAATGGAGTCCATCGGTCCCAGGACAAAGGCCATCGTTGTAAATAGTCCGTCCAATCCCACCGGCGGGGTGATATCTGCCGAGACGCGCAGAGCATTGGGAGATATTGCCAAGGACAAGGGTCTGATGATAATATCCGATGAGGTCTATGACCGTTTCATATACGAGGGTGAGCATCACTCATTCCTCGATCAGCTCGAGGATTGTATCGTAGTGAACGCCTTCTCAAAATCAATGGCTGCCACTGGGTGGAGGATGGGATATGCGATCTCCAACACCGGTGCCATCGATGAAATGGGAAAGATGCAGTACCACATGACGGCCTGCCCCAACACTCCGATGCAGTTTGGACTGTTGAATGCCATGCCGACGATAGAACGGTTCTTGCAGGAGATGGTCCCCGTCTTCGACAAGAGAAGGAAGCTCATAGCCAAGAGGATCGACGCTATCCCCGGTTTCGAGATGCAGATGCCAAAGGGGTCGTTCTACGCCTTCCCGTCGTATGACGCTGAAATAAGCTCAGGAGATTTGGCCATGATGCTAGTCAAAGATGGCTTGGTGTGCACACCCGGTTCGGCATTCGGTTCCGCCGGGGAAGGGCATTTGAGATTCTCCTATGCCAACAGCGAAGAGAACATCGAGAAGGGCATGGACATCCTGGAGAGGGTGGCCGCCAAATTATGATCAAAGGAGAAAATCCTATGGCAGAAGATAACACCATAAACGACATGTTCGGCAACGAAGAGATGATCAAGATAGAGGACCAGTTATGGGGTAAGAACCCCCGTCGCTCGACCGCCCTCAAGGACCTATGGTTGGATCTCATGGTTGACGCGGTAGAAGCCGATGATAAACCCGAGTCCGCCAAACGCGAGATGCTGTTCCTAATGGCCGCCAATAACATACTGGACATGGTCATGGAGGCCCTCCCTGAGGATTTGGCAATGGATCTGACCATCAGCCTCGACAGCCTTATCGGCGTCTCTCTTGTTAACCGTCGCTTCGATGTAGACATCTGGGAGAACAATTATCAGGCCATATCCAAGCTCAAACGCGAGGATTATGATTCCGATGAGGAGTTTGGGCAGGCCGTCAAGGCCATGGACGAGAGATGGTGGACTGTCGGCAAGCAGGCCTTGGGCGGCAGGACCCCCAACGATGCAATCGTTGAGGAGATGTCCAAGTACAAGCTGAACAGGTAGGGCCGGCCGATGGCCAGCCAAACAGCATCGGCCCCCGGGAAGGTGATCCTCCTCGGTGAGCACGCGGTCGTCTACGGCAAACCGGCATTGGCTATAGCCATAGACCTCCGCTTCCGATGCAAAATCGCCCCCTCTGACTCCGTCCGCATAAATGGATTGGAGATCGATAGGGCCAAACACCCTTACACATCCCATATTCTCAGTGAACATTGGAAAGGCGGTATTGAGATAGAGACCAGCAGCGCCATACCATCCGGTTCCGGCCTCGGTTCCTCAGCCGCTCTGTGCGCATCTCTGAACGCTGCCATGATGGCATATCGCGGCGAGTCCGATGAGGAAACCTGCGCCCGTCGCTCATTCGATGCTGAATTGAAAGCACAGGGGTCGGCAAGCCCCGTCGACACATCGGCATCCGTCCATGGTCACGGAATTGCGGTCAATCTCGAAGGAGGCACGCCGATTTGGGACATATCCCACGGTAAGAGGCGTTGGAGCATATCACATATCGATATCCCCCGTATGACCTTGGTCATCGGTCATACGGGCATCAGTGCACCAACCGGCCCTCTTGTCGCCAAGGTTAGACGTTACTATGAACATTCCAATTTCGCCAAGGACATGGTGAATGAGATCGGTTCTTTGACCGAGGATGCTGCCAAAGCCCTCTCATCAGGGGATAGGGTGGGTTTGGGGTCCATGATGACCGAGAACCATAAACTACTGTCAATTCTGGGCGTATCCAGCCGTGAGCTCGATAAGCTCGTGCAAGCCGCCCTTCCATATTCATTCGGGGCCAAGCTCACAGGTGCCGGAGGCGGTGGCAGTATGGTCGCATTGACCGACCGTCCCGATAAGGTATGCGAGGCCATAGAGCGACATGGGGGAAGGCCGTATATCGTATCATCCGGGCAGCCTGGCGCCATGGTCGAGAAGTGAATTAAGTAAAAATTAAGTGGTTTTAAGAGCAATGTTCAGATCATGCTCTCGAATTCGTCCACTATCTCCGGATACTTGTCCTTGATGACCTTCAGGAGATTGTAGACGTTGACTTCCTTTATGTCCGAGTCCTTTATGGCTAGGACTAGATTGTCAAGGACCTCGTCGCTCAGTGTGGCGAACTTCTCCTTGGCCATCCAGTTGCGCCACAGCTTGTCCTCCATGCGGTCCCTCCACATCTCTTCGTAGGGCTGCAGTGCATCCTTGCTGAAATCACCGCTCTTGGCACACTCGGCCAGAACCTTTCCGGCGTACATACCGGCACGGCAGGCGTGACATATGCCGCCTCCGGTTATCGGGTCTATCATCCTGGCGGCGTCTCCGACCACGACCAGGTTGTCTGCGGTCGTCTCCTCCATACCCGGGCAGGTAGAGACACCTCCACCGACTATCTCCAGCACGGTCCCGTCCTTCAGCCGCGGGTCGTTCTCTATGAACTTGTCAAGGTACACCTTGGGGTCGGCGCCTAGATTGCATTTTGTCCCTTGGATGCCGATACCAACGTTTGCCTTTCTGTCACCCTTGGGGAATATCCAGACATATCCGCCCGGAGCGGCGCTTCCGATGACGAACTCACAGTAGTTCGGTTCGACATCGATATTGGCCATGCGGTACTGAATACAGGTGTCCAGGTCCTTGAGGTCAAGACTGGTGTCGAGACCGGCCCATCGAGCCATCTGTGACTCGAATCCATCGGCAGCGACAACGCAGTTGGCTCGAATCTCTATCTCGTCACCCATACGGTTGGCGCGTACTCCGACCAATTTACCATCCTCTATTATAGCTCCCGTGGCCGCAGTCCGCATCCATATCTTGGCACCGGCCTTGCCTGCCTGCTCGGTGAGTGCCTTGTCGAAGAGATGCCTCTCGAGGACATATCCGACCTCGTTACCGGCGTGACTCTCATCAAGTTTGAAAGTGTGGCCACTAGGTGATACGATGATAGCGCCGTCCATCTCCGCGGATATCCATGCCGGATCGGGCTCAACGCCGATCTCCTCAAGCCATTTCTTGGAAACGCCCTCGGCACATCGGAGAGGTGCTCCGATCTCCGCCCTCTTCTCGATCATTATGACGTCCAGGCCTCCCAAGGCCGCGTATTTGGCGGCCATGCTGCCACCCGGACCGCCACCTACTACCACGATGTCACATTCAAATTTCTGCATTATTCCCCCTCCAAAGAAAGAGCCCCTACAGGACATATCTTGATACAGCGGCGGCATTTGTTACAGCTGTCGTTGAACTCCAGCAAGTAGTCGTTCAGATATATCGCATTCTGCTTGCAGGAGCCAACACAACAACCGCAGTGTAGGCATTTCTCGTATACTACCTTCATTTCAGATCCCTCTTTCAAGTATTCTCGTCACCGTGTTTCGCCCTCCATTCATCCAAGGGCACCGAATGCTCGCTTTCAACCTTGGCCCTGAAGTTGGGACCTCCGTTATAGGCGCAGAAAGGGATCACCTCCAAATCGGGGGTGGCATAGTGGACGCCGCAACGTCTCACCCTTTCAACATCGTAATTGTAATCGTCCTGGAAATGCATCCCTCCGACGTACATCATTTTCCATGAGAACTCGGAAAGAGTGTCCTTACTTCCATCCCCCAGCACTCCCGCGATCAAATTGACGATGTCCACATCCTTAAGGCCCTGGGGTAACTTATCCTTTTTGATTGACTTCCTGATTATGCGCATGGCCCTCATCTTATACCACATCTTCAACCAGTTGTTTTTGGCAGTTTTGGATAGTTTATAAAGGCCAAGGGAAAATTTCTCCACATCTATGAAACGAGGTATGGGCGTGACCGTCCCATCATCATCCCGGAAAAGATAGGTGGCAATGCCGCAGTGGGGGTGAGTGGTGAATGTTACCATATTCTTGCCGAGCAACGCGGATACCAACTTAGATATCGGGGCGACCACTGGTACTGGATACCAATCATCGCGTCCAGCATATCCCGTCTGTGAGTCTACATCGTAAACCAGGTCTGTAAGCGTGTAGCGCTCACGTTGACGCTCATCTGAGGATATCCTCCCCGTGAAGGCTACAGGTTGATAGTTCACACCTCTGACGACATCACCGTTCTCAAAGGCGAAATCCAGGATTGCCCCGACCTGATGGTCGTTGATGCTCCTAAGGACAGTAGGCACCAGGACAATTGACGGTGGCTTATCCAGTTTCCTCGCATTCTCAATTAGTTTCAATTTGACATCGAACATCTTCCGGTTCCTTGCTTGAAGATATATGTCATCAGTAACACCATCGAACGAGAGATAAATCGTGTCGAGGCCCGCATCAACGGCATCCTTCAAAAGCTGTGGGTCTCTGGCGAAACTTAAGCCGTTGGTGGCCACCTGTATCTGGGCGAAGCCCAGTTCGTCTGCCTTCTTGAGAACATCTAGGAAACGGGGATAGATGGTAGGTTCTCCGCCCGAGAACTGGACCGCTGTACAATGTATCGGTCTTTCGTTACGGAGCATCTCTAACATTCTGACCACGGTTTCGTAGTCAGGCTCGTAAACATACCCCGCGGCATTTGCGTTGGCGAAACAAATCGGACAGCGCATGTTGCAACGGTTTGTGAGGTCTATGTTCGCCAAACCGGTACTGCTTGTCATAGGGAATCTTTTACCGCCTATCTCTACATAGGCGTTGCATTCCGTCTCTCCGCATTGCGTATGCGGATCCACAAGGCCGATCCCATCGAAGGCGAAGTCCTCCGCCTTTAGGAACAATTCGACATCTGACCAATATATATCGCTGAAGAATCCATGCTCATCGCATGTTTTCTCTATGACGACCGCACCGTCGCGCTCCAGGAGCTTAGCCTCAATGAGTTTCTTGCACTCTGGGCATATCGATGTGGTGGTCTTAGGCAGTCCCTTACTCAGCTCGTAGTCTTTAGCCGTCATTCTTTTTCAACCTGTGTTTATATGATATTGCAACATAATTTAATATTTGTGTAGCTATAAGAGCTAACGTTTATGCAGAATCTTCTAGGTATGGCCGGGCTCGATCCTATCGAGGTCGAAGAAGAACATAACCGGATTATCAACCTATTGAGCAACTTAGGCCTGTCAGAATACGAGGCGAGAGCATATGTGGCGCTAATAGCTCTGAAGGAAGGGACCGCAGAGGACATATCCAACATCTCCAAGGTCCCTCGCACGTCGATATACAAGGTCATGAAAGGGCTCGAGGACCGCGATCTCGTGAAACAGAGGCCGGTCAAACCGATACGTTTCACAATCAACAATCTAGAGACTGTCGAAGAACAGATAGTCTCGGACATACGGGAGGGATTCTCTCTACTTCGAAAAGTAGAAGGCCTGTTGTCAGAGGGAGGGACTCCCGCACTCCTATACACCATAACCGGTAGGAAAAGGATCATGGAGAAGATAGGCGAGATGATCGATTCATCGCAGAGGACTGTGTTCCTTGCTTCTCCGGACATGAGGCCCATACGCCTGGAGCACGGTCAGAGGCTGAAGGATGCCGTGGAGCGGGGTGTTGAGGTAATCCTGGTTCTCGATCCCTTCATCAAGTCACCGGATTGTACCGAGGCCATCCGCAAGGAGGGTTTGATAGTCACAGACCTGGTGGTTGATGATCAGACGACTTTGATAGCCACGCCCGATTTTGAAATGTGTGGTTTCATCGACAATCCGTTCATAACCTCCCACTTCAACTCTGTGCTGCGGTCGACCATAAACTAGCCTACAGGTAGTTGGGTCCCTTATTAGCTATCTCGTTGGTCTTTCGGTCGATGCTTAGCGGCACTTTGAGGATCGATGGTCGGGGACAGATGCCTTTCGCCCTTGTGGCGGTTGTGCTGTTGCTGGTGACCAGTTATTCCGTCGTTGTCCTTGCGGATGTAGAGGACTCCGGTAAAGGCATACAGGAGTCCCAGAGGATGGTCGAGGCCCTCGAGGATGCCGCCCAGGATACCGCCGACCAAATACGCTCCCTTTCCGTCTCTGTGATGGTGTCGATGGCTAAGGAGGGAGGCGAACTGGATCAGGCATCGTTGCAAAACACGTTCGTCACCAAGATGGATGAAGCCATATCCAACAGTTATCCGCGTACTATAGGCGGAATCGAACGTGACATCAATGGGACGGATTTCATTGTGAGGGTGGTTTTCCTATCCGATTCACCAGGCGAGCCGGGGGGACAGTCCTTCCCATCTTTCGCAGTGGTCATGGGAGATGTGGCTGTGATGGTTGTTTCATCATCCGCCCATCTCAACATAACGATAAGCATCGAGGCTGAGATCCCGGTGCCGCTCCCTCTGATAAACGGGTTGCTCTCCGACCACACGGAAACTATGAAGGGAAGCCGCTCCGAGCTGGGTAGGCTGATGTCATATCAGTTGGGTTCTCTCGCCCAGATGCGCGTGATGCAAGGTGTAGGTGCCATCGGCGACACGGCACCTCTTTTGACTTACGATGACGTCATGGCTGCGGTGGAGAGTTCACTTGATATATTGGAGAGAATAAACCTACGGTCCCATTCCGGTGACACCCAATTTCCAGCAAATGCCTCAGAACTGGATCCTGCCGAACTCCTCCTTATGGAGATGGGTATTCACGAAATCGACCTGAACAAGGTAATGTCCCAGGCTCTTTATTCGATGATCGATAAAGTGGCCCTGCAATGGCTGGAGTATTTGGATTTCATAAGGGTGCCGATAGAATTGATGGACAAGGTGCGAGGGGATATAGATCAGGCTTTGGATCTTCTACTTGCGAAGGCGGGTATGGACACCTTAACAGTAAGGTTCCTGAAGGAGAGGATGGCCTCATCTGGATTCAGGGAATCTGACTATCGATATGTGAACGGCGGTGCCTTCACCATGCCACTTCCGGCTGTGGAGTTCTCGCCTAGTCACCTTAACGGCAGAAGTGTGACGCTGGATCCCGGGTCACTGATAATGGACACGGTTAGAAAGGATGTGCTCTCTGATGAGATGTGGCGGTTTTTCCTACCGCTCTATCGTCAGAAGACCTCAGAAACATTCCGTATGCTCCAGGAGGTCCTGGCCGACACGGCATCCATATTGGCCGAGGGAGGCGGGTTGCCTGTTCTGTCGATAAGATTCGATCCTTATGACTCCGATTCATTCAGCCAGTCGCTGAAGAATGGCGTTGCGGATGCAATGCCGGCGATAAAGAATGCAATGGATGGCAGTTTCCAGGGCGCTATGCAATCAAGGACGATGGCCGACCCAATGTCGCTGGAGTTGTTCAAGTTCATAGAGAAATACCGTGCTGTTCTTTTCGGGGAGCACGAATTCGAAGCCAGATTAAGGGCGGTTGCATTGAACACATATGTGTCCGAATTCCTCGCTGAACCCTCGGTCTCAGAAAGGTATTCCAGCAATTCCGCGGCGATGGAACTGCTGCGTCTGGAGATAACCAACGCCATGGTGGACAACGGTGCTATACCATCCATCCGCAATCATTCACAAGCCCAGGGCGATGGGAACATGGAAGTTTTCGAGATCGGTCTGATGAACGAGGACCGTAGTTCAAGTTTCACCGCCAAAGCGCTCTCGTCGCTGGTCAGAGGGTTGGTGGATAAGGTCCCTGGACTAGCCGAATCTGTATCAGGAAGCATATCCGCTGTGGTAATCTCGGTGGCCGATAGTAACGATGCGGTGAGCGGCAACGGAATCAGACAGCTACCCGCACAGGGTCTGATGCTACAAGACGGCGCCGGAAACATCTATTTGGATGAGGTATTGGTGGACAGGGGGTGGAAGGGGGATGTCCGCGCTTCTGTGTTGCAACCCTCGGAGGTCAGAGGAGGAGCGATACACTACATAGGCCTCGAGGAATGGATGCCCGCATCCTATCTCAGCACCATAGTCGTCAGGCTGCAGGGTGCGTTGGCCTATTCCTTGACATCAGGAACAACCAACCCTCTCCTACCCAGCTCGACGGCCTTGAGCATCGTCGGTCTTGACATGGAGTTGAGGATACCGGTGATGAGTTCTTGGCCTCTTCAGGGAACCTCATACGCCCCCAGCAACACTTTGGGTGGCGATCTGACACTAACGATAATGCGCAACATCATACCTCTGATGTCGCATCTTCAGGGCAGTTTCGCCGCTTGCGATGCATTATTCTCATTCGTGGCCACAATGAATGCCAAGATAAACGGCTTCGTCAGCGATGTAATGCACACCATCGCCAACGCCGTACTCTATCCCGTACTGGCCTTGCAAGCGGCATTAGAGGAGGGATTGGCCAATTTCATAGGAAGCAGACTGTCATCCTTGATCGAGGACGCCGGCAGGCTGACATGGTCCACTGACATTTTCGGATTGCGTCTGGAGTTGGCAACCAATCCTTTGGAGGTGGTTTTAGGGATGACCAAGGACCTGCTCCGTGCCACTCTGAGTGTGAATGTCAGCGACGTCCATCTTTCTGTATCGCTGAGGCTTTTGCGCATGGCGGCTGGAGACTATTATGTCCTCGGAACGGCGAACATGGCCATGAGCGATTGGTTCGTGTCGTTGACATTGGACCCTTCGATGCGGGTCTATCGTCATCTCGTGGAGGTCAAGGGTGACATCGGCGACAAAGGATTCCACATCAATTTCCCACAGATCATGCAGTATGAGACCTACGGTCTGCGACTGTCACAGGTCCCTGCTCTAGCGCCCTTCCTTTCCAGCATACCGTTGCCGATACCGGGTATGAGAGGCAGCGTCGATGCCGGCCTGGAGCTGAAGTACGACATCCCCACGGCGACGGATGTCGTTATAAATGAGGTTGAACTGAATCCTCCTGGACCCGATTCCGGGAATGAGTGGGTGGAACTGTTCAACCCATTGAGCCGTGATGTGGACCTCAACGGTTGGACATTGACCACGGGTAAGGGACTAGGCCGGCATCATAGCCTTCCTAACATCGTAATTCCTCCGGGAGGTTATCATATCCATACATTCCCTACGAGGACCCTCAACAACGGTGATTCCCTAGGCATCCCCCGAGGTGACTCGGTCCAGCTTTGGAACTCCCAAGGAAGGATGGTCGATTCTACACCATGGTTGATTGACACTGATGACGACTCTCGGACCTGGCAGAGGGAACACGACGGCTCCGATCGTTGGTCCATGGAGCCACATACCCGGGGTGAGAGCAACGGTCCCCGAGCCCATGGTGCCGATATAGGTCAATGGTTCGTCTCCGAGTTACGCACTGCGGCAACGATGGCGATAACCAAGGTTTCGAAAGCCGAGGCGGACATGGATATTTTTGCTCAAGTGCTGTATGAGACCTTGGAGATCCTATTGGACCGAATATTGAAAAGGATGGCCAGCTGCATAGTGGAGATGAAGCTGTTCATATATTTGGGGGTGAGCGACCTCAGCGGCTCCATGTCCGCAGGATTGGAATTGTCACTGGTGGCTGGAAGGGAATTCGTTCTGGAAGGTCTGCGGTGGATATTGGCTTCGGTCAGGCAGGCGGTGAGCGATGCGATAAATCCTGGAAACTACTATCCCGCCTCATTGGACTTCCTGTTGACCGAGGCCCATCTAAGGCTAAGCTTCATAACATCCATGGGGCCTCCTGATTTCATCGGTCGTCTAAGCGATGATGACTCTTATGAGATGAGGGCCATGGTGGAGATGAATCTGGCCGCTTTGGGTGACCTGGTGGGTAGGGCCCATGATGACAGGAGGATCGGATTCGGGGTTGTGATGTCCGGTGTGCCTGGTGTACTGTTGCCTCCTATGTTCAAAGTGGATCCGGGAAGGAACGTGGATGTTTGGATCATGAAAGGTACTCTGACCTATTGATGAGGAAAACGTTAATCATCAAAGGGCGTTACCTCATCGATGACTGGCAAGGACTCTGTTGACCCATCACCATGTGAGGAGCGGAGGTCGATGTTGGAGAGGACAATCCTGACCCTGCTGGCACTTCACGTCATAGAGGAGACGGTTAGTCCTGGAGCATCGATAAAGCGTTTCGATGGGCCCAAGGACAGGAACCCGCCCAATGACCGTTGCCAGATATGCCTGGAGTTCGTTGAGGACGGTCAGGGTCATTATGTCCTGACGACAATGGATCGAAAGGAGCACGCATTACACAGTGTGTGTTTGGAGACCTATGTGGAGACCCAGATCCAGAGTCATGGTCGCGGTAGGACAAACAATTTAAGGGATGTAAGAAGCTCATAGGCTGAAATGACAGCCTTGAACATTGACCTCATCCACCTTTTTTTTCAGGCCGCCCATATGAGGAGATGGAACGACCATCTGCGTCCGGTGGAATTGATCGAATTGGACAAGCAGGCGCATAAGGCGGTTATCGCATGGGCCCTAGCAAAGTTCGAGGAGAGCGAGAATGGCGCCGAAATCGATTGGATAAAGATAATCGAGGGCGGTATGTTCGAGTTCATGCAGAGAGTCATACTCACAGACCTGAAACCGCCTGTCTTCCATCGTATCAAGAGGCAGAAGGGGGAAGAGCTCCAGAAATTCGTGATCGATGAGTTGTCAGGGGTGCCGGGGATGGACGGCGGCATGATGGAGAGGTTCAAATCCTATTTTGATGAGGATGGTTTCAGCATTGAGAGGAGGATACTCAATGCCGCTCATTATTTGGCTACTGATTGGGAGTTCAAGATCATCTACGAGGCCAATCCTCGTATGTACGGTATAGAGGAGACGAAACGGGAGATCGGTTTACAGATCGAGGATCACTACGACCTCATCGGGGTGCAACGTATACTGCTGGAGAAGAAGTCATTCGGCTTCGTCGGTTTCTGTGGACAGTTGAGGTTCCAGAATCGATGGGCCCGCTCCCCACGCATACCGATGACCTCGGTCCTCGGACACTCCCTGATGGTGGCCCTCATGTCATTCCTCATATCCAGTGGGGCGGGGGACTGCCCCAACCGGGTGTATAACAACTTCTACACCGCCCTTTTCCACGATCTACCCGAGGTGCTTACCAAGGACATCATCTCACCGATAAAGAGGAACATCGGCGGCCTGCAGGAGATCCTCGACGGTTATGAGAAAGAGCTTGTGGAAGAGAGGCTCCTACCTCTGCTGCCATCCCGCTGGCACGCTGACATGCGCTACCTCCTTTTCGACCCCGGAGCGAACAAGGTACGAATCGACGGTGTGGAGACCGTTTTCGATGGCGACATCCCCGACGATATGAATGAGGACGATAACCATCCCCGCGATGGCAGCATTGTCAAGATGTGCGATCTGCTCTCTGCCTATCTGGAGGCAACGGTATCTATCAAACACGGTGTCGGGTCCCGGACCCTCCGTGAAGGTGCGGAAGAGCTGGGTGAACGTGTTAGAAAAACCACGGTGCGTGGTCTGGACACCCACTCCATGGTGGAACAGGTCTCCAGACTCGATGTCTGATCAGCCTATCGTTTCCTGGCCCTGCATGTAGGGTCTGAGTACTTTGGGTATGGTGACGGTACCGTCCTCGTTCTGAAAGTTCTCCAGTATTGCTACCATGGTGCGCGGCAAGGCGACACCGGAGCCGTTGATGGTGTGTAGGAACTCACTCTTGAGGTGGGGTTCGGGACGATACTTGATACGCGCCCTTCGAGCCTGGAAATCGGTGAAGTTACTACATGAGGAGGCTTCCAACCATCTGTCACCGCCTGGTGCATGGAGCTCGATGTCATAGCACTTGGCGGCATGGAAACTCATGTCCCCGGTGCACAAAAGAAGCACACGATAGGGGAGTTCAAGCGCCTGTATCACGGACTCAGCATCCAATAGCAGGCTCCTCAGCTCCTCATAGGAGTGGTCGGGATGCACGAACTTCACCATCTCCACCTTGTTGAACTGATGGACACGGGCGATACCACGGGTGTCAGAATGTCTGCCGGCCTCCCGACGGAAGGACGGTAAGTATGCGGTGTAATATATCGGCAACTCCGAGTTCTCGAATATCTCATCCCGATGCATATTCGTAACCGGGACCTCGGCAGTGGGATTCAGCCACAGACCGTCACGCTCAAGATGATACATATCGTCCCTCATCTTAGGGAGTTGACCTGTCCCGGTAGCCGACTCATCGTTGACCAGGATGGGCGGGAAGACCTCGCGGTAGCCCTGCTGGTTGTGCATATCCAACATGAAGTTTATCAGAGCTCTCTCAAGTCTCGCCCCATCACCTTTGAGGACGTAGAACCCTGAGCCGGCAACCTTGGCCCCGCGGACGAAATCTATTATGTCGAGATCCTCTCCGATCTCGAAGTGCTCCTTCGGCTTGAATGTGAAACACTTCTCCTTCATCCAGGTCTTGACGATGACGTTGTCTTCGGCGCTTTTTCCGACCGGAACGCTGGAATGGACCAGGTTCGGTATGAGCAGTAACGCCTCCTGCCTCTCGGCATCCAAAGCGGATATTTCGGTATCCAGGTTCTTTATTTGATCCGCCAGCCCTTTCATCTCGGCGATCTTGGTCTTCTTCTCCTCTCCGGAGAGACCCGCAATCTCCATTGACACATTGTTGCGGACCTGCTTCAAGCGGTTGTTCTTGTCCACCGTCTCCCTCCATCGGAGATCGGTGCCCAGGAAACTGTCCAGTAGGTCAGTGGAGTACAGGCGGTCGGTGAGGGAGCTACGGACCATATCTGGGTCCTGCCGGATGATGTTGGCGTCCAACAATTACAACACCTAGGCCTTTTTGTCAGTCAGTTGCTGGTGGGTTCTCCTGTCACTTATCAGTAGTACTGAACCCCTCGAGTCCACCAAAACCGCCTTCGCTCTCTGGCTGAGATCCTCGCCCAGGGCCGTCACATCAGTGTCGGCAGCGGGAAGCACCTTGACCTTGACCAGTTTGTGGTTCTTGATCTGTTTGATCAGTTCTTCCACAACACCATCGGTGAGGCCTTCTTTGCCGACATGTATAGTCGGTTTCAACTCCACGCCTCTTCTGCGCAGTTCCTTAATCGCAAACTTCTCGGTCATTCGCTCCCTTCTCCTTTATGTAAGGCATCCTTCTGATATTTCCGCAATCCAGACAGTTGATGCCAACTCTGCCGTGTCGGAGTCTGATTCTACAGTTCACGCCTGGCACCATCGGTGACAGGCAGGATTTGCAGTAACGTGCCTCTCTGGGCATGGGAGTCCTAGTCCTCATGCCTATGCGGCGGGCGATATGGATATATCTTCTTCCCCTTTCACGGTCACCTGCCGACACCTCTCGGCATGCCAGGGAGTGTAAGGTTCTCATACGGGTATCTGCTATCTCCCTTATCCTGCTGTTGGAGATCTTCCGTCTACCCATCTATCCGCCTCCATTCTTCATTCACATATTCGATATATATCTTTCCTGGATTCATCGACGGGATTATACACCAAGGCGAGATGATTTAAGAAGGTAGGTTCCGACGGACATCAAATGGTATCGGGAGACCGTAGAAAGGTTTATATCCGTTCTCTAAATCAAAGGTCATTGACAGCACGTTTTGCCATGACATAGCCCTTAAATAGTATACTGGGTTTGTAGGCAAAGGTCGCGCATTCAAGATTAATAATCGGTGATACTGATGGCAAGGAAACCCGCAGTGATGTACAGGCAGATAAAGGGACAGGCTTTCACTCGCAGGAAGTATATGGGTGGAGTCCCGAACTCGAGGATTAACCAGTTCGACATGGGGAACGCTAAAGAGGAGTTCCCAGTCCAGGTCTCGCTGCGGGTCACGACCCGTGTGCAGGTCAGGCACACCGCCCTGG
>SKHQ01000015.1 GCA_007116915.1 Candidatus Methanomethylophilaceae archaeon | reverse complement strand
TGGAGGGATTCGAACCCTCGACCAACAGATTACGAATCTGTCGCTCTACCAGGCTGAGCCACAGTGGCCTATGTGCAGGGGAAAACGATGCACGTTAAAAAGCTTGTCATGCGTCCTTGGGAATCTCCCGCTTGATGCGGTAGATATGCTCCAGGGCCGGCTGGGCCTCCCCTTTCTCCAGGAAATCCTTGGCATCCTTCACGGCGGCCATCATCTCCTCGCTCGCCTTGTCGCCCCGCTTAAGGTCCATTATCTGTGCCTTAACGGCATCGAGCTCCTGCTCCGCCACCCGTTGTATGACCGGTTCGAGCAGCTTTAGCGCGCCATCGCACACCTGCGTGGCGCTCTTCCAGTCGCCACGGCGGGTGTAGTCGCGGGAGTGGGCCATGAGCTCACGGACATCACGGGTGTCCACCAGGAACCTCTCAGCGGTGGCTACCCTCCGGGAGAGACGGAGGCACAACTGCTCCGCATTCTTGAACTCCGGCCGCTCCCTGCTGATGACCTCGGCCGCAGATGATAACAGCTCCGCCGCCTTTACCTGGTCCTTGGCAGATTGCGCCTTGGTCATCTCCTGCAGTAGCTGCCGGGCCTCGTCGGCGGTCTCCTGGCTGACATGGCTGAGACTCTCGCTTATCTCGAATTGACGGTAGAAGAGAGCGTCCTCTATCTGCTTCTCCAGTTCTTGCAAGGCCTCTTTGGCCATGCGGACAGCGGCGGGGAAGTCACGTTTCTTCGCCAGTATGTAAGTGGTGTCGAGGAGGCGGTCGGCCTCCTCGATTATCGCTCCCAATGAATTCGCCAGCTCCATCCTCTGCATCACAGGCTCGATGGTCTGACTGTATTCGGAGGTGGGATTCTGGACGTCGTAGGGATTGCCCATCTCTTCCAAGGAACGGTCGAACAGCGCCTGCATCTCTTCGGGCGTGAGCTCCGCTTCCGCCGCCTGGGCGATTATGGATTCCTCGGCCTCTATACGCTCAATCTCCGCGTCGAGGTCCATTTCCTCATCGATCTCGTCGGAATCGGTGAGTGGTTTCTTCTTTTCGGTGACGACTTTGGGGATCTCGGCCGGTTCGGGAGACAGCTCAACTACGGCCTCCTTCGACTCCTCCTTGACCTTGCCCTTCCTCTTCCCATTCTTGTCCTTGGCCTTGTCCTTCCCATTCTTGTCCTTGGCCTTGTCCTTCCGTTTCTTTTTCTCTTTGCCGGTCGCGACCGCTACGGGCGGAGGAGCGACCGCCTCGGCAAGTTCGATGGCCTCTTCATCCTCGAAAACGAACTCCACCCCGCAGTTGGAGCAAATGCTCTGGCCCACTAGAATGGGAGTGGAACAATCCGGGCAAAGAAGACCTGTCTCCTCCAGGTCATCGTACCACTCGAACTCGGTGCCACAATGGGGACAGACCTCCGCCTCAGCGGGTATGATGTTGGAGCAGACCGGGCATTGCATGTCGTCTGATGCCACGGACACCAGAGTGCCACAGTTGGGACAGTCCTCACCAGGAGATGTTGTAATACAGTCAGGACATGGTTCATCCGCCATCTTAGCACCTTGGCGATAGTTATCGTCCTGTGGTTAAAAAAATGTTCACATCCTCATCATGCCTTTGAGGAGGACCGCATCATCGATTTGGAGTGGCGATTCCACTATCAGTACCGCATCATTCCCAAGCTCTTTCGATAGAGGAGCAAGAAGCCGATAGTCCGGCTGATTGGAGTCCAGTGGAAGATGTTTTCTCTCTCCCTTTTCACCGTACTCCACACCGGAGCAGTGGCAGTGCGGGTCCCGGCCGGAGATGTCCCTTGACGTCTGGATCAGGGACATGAAGTCGTCCTCGGAGCGTATACCGCCACCGGAACGGGCGTGGAGATGGGCGAAATCCAGCACCGGAACGGTACCCTCGACCTTGGCGCAAACCGCAGATATCTCCTCCAAGGTTCCCCAACTACCTTTCTTGCCCATGGTCTCCAGTCCGATCAGCGCTTGGAGACCGGCCTCGTCCATCAATGACCTCACTTCGTTGAGACCACCGATAACGGCGGCGGTCGCATCGTCGGGACGGCTGCCGTAGGCGGCGGCGTGCACCACCGCCACGATGGCGCCCATGGCATCGACACGACGGAGGGTCTCGAAGGTCCAAGCGACCGAGCGTTGACGTACACCTTCCTTGTCGGAGTTGAAGTTCACGTAGTAAGGAGCGTGGGCGCTCAGCCTGATGCCCAGGTTGGCCGCCTCCTCGCCTACCGCCCTCGCGCTGTCAAGAGGCATGGACACTTGCCTAACGAACTGCACCTCCATGGCGTCGAGGCCTGCTGCCGCCAACCGTCGCAGGGCATCCACTGGACCCCGGCTGCCCGGAGGCTGTCCCGCCGTACCCACATGGACCATGTCCCGAACCACCGCATGATGGGATTTAACGGTTCGCACAATCTATTTAACCGCCTGGACTTAGTAGGGGACATGGATGGTATCAGGCGTTACCCGGCTTTACGGGGGCTCTAGATGACCGGTTTCCTTTCTATTGCCCCTTTGAACCTAGACCTGACGTTGGGATGCGGACAGGCACATCGCTGGCGCAAACAAGGCGATGATTGGAAAGGAGTGCTAGGCGACCGTGTCGTGACCTTGCGGCAGGGAGAGGGGGGCATTTACTTCGATGACGTCCCCGCATCGCGTCTGGCGGCCTACCTGCGTATCGATGACGATGTGGAATCGATTTACGCCGACATCTCCCAGGCGGATTCACTGGTCAAGGAGCTGGTGGTAAAGTACCACGGGTTGCGCCTGTTGCGTCAGGACCCCTGGGAATGTCTGGCGACCTATCTTCTCGCCACCAACGCCAACGTCGCCCGCATCGGCACGATGGTGGAGAACGTCTGCCGGGAGTTCGGTGACGCCATCGATGGCGGCCATGCCTTCCCGCGGCCGGAACAGATACTCGATGACGAGGAGAGGCTGAACGGCTGCCGCCTCGGATACCGCTGCGAACGCCTCGTCCGTCTGGCCCGCAGAGTTGAAGACAATGAGATCTGCATCGATGGGTTCCGCCACCTCACTTATGAGGAATGCGTGACGGAACTGAAGGGAATCGATGGCGTGGGCGACAAGGTGGCCGATTGTGTGTCATTGTTCGCCATGGACCACCTCGAGGCCTTTCCGGTGGATGCGCGGATAAAACGATGCCTCAATGAACACTACGGCATATATGGCAACTACCGTGCCTTGTCAGAATTCGGTCGCTCACGTTTCGGCGACGGGGCGGGATATGCCCAAGAATTCCTATTCCAGATGGTGGGAGATCAACGCTCCTTAGGACACACGCAGGAAGGTGGGCGATAACCCAGCTGCACCTCGTAGATGCGGGATAGCATGCCGCTGTCCTTCACCACGCCACAGATTCGGCAGGTCTCGGACACGATGTCGGCATTCCCTTCCTTGATGAGGACCGCGGACTTTGAGATCTCCTCTTTGAACTCATCGTAGCCTACGCCCTGTTCCATCTCCGGGTTGGCGCCCCGCTTCTTCTTCAGATATTGGGAGATAGCGGCATCGGTGACTCCGAAACGTCTTGCCACCTCCGCCTGGGTCATGGAGTGGTTCTCAACCAGCTCCCGGGCGAGCTCCCGTCGGATGGTGGGAAGCACATACCACACGATGAGTTCGCAGGGTATCTTCATTGGAATGCAAACGAGTTAACGATATTTAAGGGTTTAAGTCCTGTTATGTCTGACTTACGATAGGTTTTTTCTACAGCGCCGTCATTGGCCGTGTCAAGGAGTGACACAGATGGCTTTGGATGAAGTGATGGTTACGCGCAAGATATTGGACCGGTTCCACAAGGAGTTCACAGATGCATTGGACACCGACGTCGTCGTTGTCGGCGGTGGGCCGTCGGCACTGGTCGCCGCACGTCATCTGGCCGAGGGTGGGCTGAAGACTATCATCTTCGAGCGTAAGCTCTCCCCCGGAGGGGGCATGTGGGGCGGAGGCATGAACTTCCCGATAATCGTCGTCCAGGACGAAGGGCGGCAGGAACTGGTGGATGCGGGAATCAAGGTGACCGACGAAGGTGACGGTTACCACACCGCCGACAGCGTCGAGGCTACCGCCAAATTGATCGCCGCCGCCGTCTCCGCCGGTGCCAGGATGTTCAACGCCATGACGGTGGAGGATGTCGTCATACGCGAAGGGCGGGTCGATGGTGTGGTCATCAACTGGTCGGCGGTCGGTGTCGCCGGCCTGCACGTCGACCCGGTGATGGTGCGGTCCAAATACGTCATCGACGGGACGGGACACGACTGCGAAGTGGTTCGCGTCGTGGAGAGGAAGGTCGGCCGCCTCAACACCCCCAGCGGCAAGGTGGAGGGGGAGCGTTCCCTGTGGTGTGATGTCGCCGAGAAGCTGACGGTGGAGAACACCGTCGAAGTGTATCCGCGCCTGTACGTCACCGGCATGGCCTGCAACGCCGTCATGGGCGCACCGCGCATGGGACCTATATTCGGAGGCATGCTGCTGTCCGGGCGCCGGGTGGCGGAGATGATATTGGAACGCGAGGCCTAGGACTCGCCCGGGTGGGTCTTGCGATAGAACTCCCATATATCCCAATCGTCGACATCGGGGTCGGCGGGATCGTTGATCGGCACTCTGCGGCTGCGGGCCATATCCTTCAGCGTGCGGAGTGCCGCGTCGGAACCGCGGAATGATTCGATGGTGATGCGGTCAGCGGATAGCTTGCCGACGTAGGCACCGACGATATCGGTGCCATCGAAGATGAGGTTCTCGTTGGTGTCGAAATCGCGGTTGGGTGTGTGGCGCAGGTAGACGTGGAGGTTGTCCTGCGTCCCGATGACCGCCTGGTCACGGAAACGGGGGACCTCCGACGACGCGTCCTCGGCCATCATCCAGTACACGGTCGCCTGACCATGGAGGAGGAATCCCTTCACCAAAAAGCCCTCGTCCTCCAGGCGGGCCAGGGAGGAGCGCAGCTGACGCATGTTGATGTCGCCGCCGAGCATCATGGACAGCTGCTCGGCACTGAAGATGCCGAAGTTGCGGAACATCATCCTCATGACCTGGTCGTGAGCCTGATCCAAGGGCATCTCGCGCAGGGGCACCAGGTTGTAGCGGTTGTCCATGTCGGTGTAGATGATGGAACCGCGGCGGAGATTACGCAGGGCATCGGCGCTGCGCACCTCGCCCAGCGTGGAGTTGGACAACAAGTCGCGACGGGTTATGGGCTGACGGTCCTTGATGACCGAGATTAGCATCCTCATGTCGGCGTCTATCTCGGCGTTGCGGGCGGCGCGGAACACCGCCGCATGCTCCCTCACGGTGTAGGAGGCGAACGGCGGTATCACCATCATCGACATCAGGTAACCGCGCTCCATGCCGCGTTTGGCGCTGGTCACCTCCCGCACCCGGGCCATCAGCTCGGAGTCGTTGCGTATGGCGCCCATCCCGCTCACCGCCTCCGACAGTGTGGCGAAGCGTCTCTCGCGGTGTATGTGCTGCCTCCAGAACACCAGACTGAGTATCTCGTCCCAATCCATGGTCCGCGGCACGTAGCGCCCCTTGGCGAGGAAGCCGTTCACGTAGCCGTAGCCTTTGGAGGACAGTAATCCGAGTACCTTCTCATCGAGCAGGTCCGGTTCCGAACCGAGGACCTCGCGCACGCGGAAGAGGTCGAAGCCGCGCATGGCGAAGTAGGGCATGACCCGATCGAGGGCATCCAGCGCCTCCTCCAGGTCATCGGGGTCGTCGAGGTCCACCGAACGGACCTCCACCGCACCCGACATCTCCCATATCTCCATCGCTCCCAAGAGGGAGGTCCCCCGCACGACCGGGTATATCAGGCGGTCGCCGTGGCGGGCCATGATCTCCCCCCAACGGGGCAGGATGTCGGGGTCGAAGAGCGATGCCACCCTGGTCAGGTCCGCCGAGGGGCGGGCGTCCATTATCAAGGGGACCTCCTCGGGGAAGACCCACATCGCCGCATGGGCCTCGCCCACGTTTATGGTGCTTATGCCCAGTTCCGTGACGTAATGGCGGAGCAGTTCCGACGGTAGACCGAGCATCGATGACAGCGCGTTCGGTGCTATCGGTCCGTGACCGCGCACGGCACGGGCCACCAGCTCCAACCAGGGGTCGCCCGCATAATCGTCACAGCTCAAGGGGAGGTAGAAGTTCTCCGATCCCCAGTCCTCCTTCTCCTCGTAACGGCGGTGGATGTGGAGGTTGCGGTCCAGACGGTCGATGGCCTCCTTGACATCCGACTTCTCCCTGCCGGTGACGTTGACCAGTTGGCGGATGCTCATTCCCTCCTCGGCCTCCATGTGGCGCAGCAAGGCATCATCGCCGTCGCGCAACGGCTCCTGACGATAGGCCTTGACGAGTAGGGGCACGTCCTCATCCAGTACGTAACGCACCTTGCCCTTCAGGAAGCGTCCCAGCATGATCCTGCCATCGATCCGTGACCTTCCCCATTCCTGCAAGGAGAAGGAGGGCACACGATGG
>SKHQ01000073.1 GCA_007116915.1 Candidatus Methanomethylophilaceae archaeon | reverse complement strand
GATCTAGCACACGTCCAGGTTGCGTATGAACGGTAATCATCGGAACACCCAACCTCTTCCTTGAATCAGGGTCCTATACCTCTTCCCCGGGAAACATGCTGCTTCGCGGGTGCACGGTCTTTTAAGCGTTAGCCAGTATTGTCGGCCCATCTTACTGGGCCACCGGCGAATCTCCCGATTATCGAGGGGGTATATAACCCTTTGCTCGACCCGGTTTCATCGCCCGACATAACGGACAGCGCAATTATTCAATCGCGCATTTCTCGTTAAATGGCAATTGGTATATAAAGTTTACCAGACCAACCCATCACTGTGCTGGCCTTTGCCTCGGGATTACTCATGGAGTATATAATATATTGAAGCAAGAGGGGAATTTCTGCCTCAATACCCGTAGATGAGGGTGATAAAAAAGCAACAAATCATCCCGGATACGGTCTTTCCCAATGATCCGGGAAGTGACTGCAGCTTCCAAAAGTCCCTCCACTTTCCACACTGGGCCGCTGGACCTAGAATCCGTACTCACGTAAATCGGCAACCGCAGTCTTAAACGCTCTATGTCATCGCAATGCTCAAGCATGGCTTCGAGTTCTGAACGTGGGAAAGCTACCTCCTTGCCGTCCTTGGTGATGTAATGCGGGTTTTTTGAATCAAGCAACTCTGTCAACAACGCCCTCTTACGAGGCATATGTTGATTGAGGGAACGCAGTATACTCTCGGTATCGAATCCTTCACTCACGACGGTGGCAATGGCAAACTGCGTAATAACCTTGTTGAATTTCTGCATAATAATATCATTATACCCTATATGACGAAAATCGACCTATGTTTAGAACGTCATTGAGATTGTGTTGGCTTGAAGGATTTACATAAGGGTACGTCAATATCATCATCCTGATGACCCAAAAAGTACCCCCCGGCCTTAAAAAGGCCCTAGATTCCCACCCTTGCTATAATGAAAAGGCACATACGAAATTTGCCCGTATGCATCTTCCCGTTGCACCACGCTGTAACATCCAATGTAATTACTGCAACAGGAAGTATGACTGTAGCAACGAATCCCGTCCCGGCGTCACCAGTGAAGTGCTGACTCCCGTGGAGGCTCTGAATAAGGTCAGGATGGTCAAGAGGGAAATCCCTGAGCTAAGCGTCGTTGCAATAGCCGGACCCGGAGATCCTTTGGCCAATGAGGAATCATTTGAGACTATGTCCTTGGTGAAGGGAGAATTCCCCGAACTCACACTCTGTCTCTCCACCAACGGCCTGATGTTACCTCAGAACCTGGACCGGATCAAAGATTTGGGCATAGGTTTCGTCACTGTAACAATCAATGCTGTCGATACCGAAGTGAGCAAGGATATCTATCAGTTCGTTAAGTTCGATGGTCATCTGTATGAAGGGAAGGAGGCGGCCGAAGTTCTTCTCCGCCAACAACTGGCAGGTATAAAGGGCGCGATAGAGAGGGACATACTGGTAAAGGCCAACATGGTACTGATACCGGACATAAACGGCGACCACATCCCCGAGGCGGTGGAGGTGCTAAAGGGACTTGGAGTCTACATCATCAACATACTTCCTTTGATTCCTGTGGAGGGTACCGCATTCGCCGACCAGCGGGCACCGACCGCCAAGGAACGGAAGGAGCTGCAGGACAGATGTTCCGGGGGCGTCAAGATGATGAGGCATTGCAAACAATGCCGTGCTGATGCCATAGGGCTGTTAGGAAAAGACAGGTCCCAAGAATTCACCAAGGCCGCCTGCGGTTCATCTTGTGGCCCGGGGGAGGCCATGCAGATCAGCGGTCCTAAACAGAGCGACACGATTGCCGTATCCAGCAGTGACGGTCTGACCGTGGACGGTGGATTGGGAAACACATCGACGTTCATCATCTACGAGTTACGTGATGGCGACTTCAAAGAGGTTGGAAGAACGGAGATCAATCAGGACATGGACACCCCCTTGGTCGGCGAGGGTCACCGCAGACGTCTTAACATGGTTGCGGACCAGCTCTCTGAGCATAAGGCGGTCCTGGTGACCGGTGCTGGAGACCTGGCTAAGGAATTTATGGAAAACAAAGGCGTTGTTACCGTGATCCACCACGGCACCGTCAAAGAAGGAATCGAAAAAGCACTGCAGATGTTGGATTAGTATGAACGACCGCTGTTCTGACCGCATAGCACTAGCACTCCGTGACCGGGGCGTGCAGAGGGTGTACGGCATTCCCGGAGGGGAGACCGTACACATGGTGGACTCACTGGAGTCCCATGGTATC
Source organism: Candidatus Methanomethylophilaceae archaeon (assembly GCA_007116915.1). Taxonomy (GTDB): domain Archaea; phylum Thermoplasmatota; class Thermoplasmata; order Methanomassiliicoccales; family Methanomethylophilaceae; genus PWHV01. The sequence goes on along the minus strand of SKHQ01000073.1, from coordinate 4,341 downwards.
GAATTCATAATAACCAGACACGAGAACTCCGCCGCTTTCATGGGCATCGGCGGCGCTCGGTACGATGGCAATCTGGGTGTTTGCCTGACAACAGTAGGGCCGGGAGCCTCCAATGTGGTTATGGGTGCGGGTACGGCAACCCTGGATTTCGCTCCCCTGCTGGTGATGACAGGGGAACTACCACAAGATGAAAGATTGTACCCTCGTAAACAGCATATCGACCAGGGGCGTCTATTCAGCGCCGTGTGCAAAGGCAGCTTCGAGGCGGCCGCGGAAGATACCCGCGGCACATGCATAAAGGCCATGGACCTGGCGCTCGAAGAGAGGCCGGGAGCGGTTCACCTATCACTTCCTGCGGACATCATGGCTGCCAAGGCAGGGTTGGAGAGTCCAGTCCGAGATAGACCATTGGAACAGAGGCTGCCTGACCTCTCGTTCCTGAAGGAGATGATACATCGGTCAGAACGTCCCGTTGCAATAATCGGAGCCGGTGTGAGAAGGGCCAAGGCGGGCGATTCAGTGCGGAGGTTCCTGCGTGGGAACGGTATTCCCGCATTGCATACCTGGCAGGGAGCGGGCGTGTTACCTTTCGACGATCCTTTGAGCATGCATTCCATCGGACTTCCCTGCAACCGGATACCATTGAGATGCATAGAGGAGGCGGACCTCGTCATCACCATCGGTTATGATGAACAGGAGTTCCAACCCGAGATATGGAACCCGGGACGGGGGAAGGCCGTGGTTCACATCAGTGCCAATGAATCGCAAAACGTACCCTGTTATTCACCGGCCGTTGCCGTCGGTGGCCTCAACAGCATGATGGCCATGTTGCACGATTTACGGGAAAGACCAGAAAACTGGGCCGCCTCGATTCGAGAAGAATATCATGCCCACATCACTGCCGAGGTTCCCGAGGAGAAGGGGATTGGCCCTGTGGCCGCGATAAAGGCCCTGCTCCCATACATGGAGAACTCCGTTCTAGTCTCCGACGTGGGTGCGCACATGTTGTGGTTGGCGGAATACATGCCATGCCAGCGTGAAGGTAGTATCCAGATAAGCAACGGGATGATCCCTATGGGCATCGGACTGCCCGCTGCTATGGGAGTCAAGTTCGCTGACCCGTCAAAGCACTGCATCACGGTGACCGGCGATGCGGGCCTTATGATGTGCATCGGTGAGCTCCAGACCGCATTGGAACATGACATAAAGGTCACGGTGATGGTGTGGAATGACGCTGCACTCGGCCTCATAGACACCCGCCATGAGATAGCCTTGGACAAGGGACCGGGCTACAGTCTGCAAAGGACGGACATCGCCGCGGTGGCTCGTTCCATAGGTGCGGAGGGTATCATCATCGAGAGAGAGTCGGAGATCGGTGAGGCTCTCAGCACTGCACGCAAAAACGATGTCCCGACGGTATTGGACATGCGCATAGACTACTCCCGGAACAGGTGCCTGCTGGAGTGAGTCCAGACCATAGAAAGATTAAATACGGACCTCCCAATACTCTCGGAGATGAGTCAATCGGACTTCGACCTCGAGTTTTTCAACGACAATGGTTTCAAAAGGTCGGTGTGCCCCAAATGCGATCGCGCATTCTGGTCCTTGGGAGAATGGGCGAGTTGCGGTGAGCCTCCTTGCGACGAGTATTCGTTCATAGATGACTCGCCGATGAACAAACCCATGGACCTACACCAGACGCGTGAGGCCTATCTCAGTTTCTTCGAGGAGAACGGCCACGGTCGCGTATCCCGCTACCCTATAGTCGCCCGGTGGAGAAATGATGTTTTCTTCACCCAGGCATCGATATACGACTTCCAACCATACGTGATAGATGGTACGATAGAGCCGCCGGCCAATCCATTGACCATATCCCAGACATGTGTCCGCTTCAACGACATCGACAATGTCGGCAAGACCGGGCGGCACTTCACATTCTTCGAGATGCTCGCGCACCATGTGTTCAACCGCAAGGACCGCGAGGAGATATATTTCAAATCCAAGACGGCAGAGCTCTGCCACCGTTTCTTCACCGAGAGGTTGGGAACGGACCCCCGCAAACTGCGTTACATCGAGGAGTGGTGGGAGGGAGGAGGTAACTCCGGACCCTGTCTCGAGGTCATTCTCGATGGCGTGGAGGTTGCGACACTGGTGTTCATGATGTACCGTGAGACCTCCAAAGGCCGCGAGCTCATGGACACCCATGTGGTAGATACCGGTTACGGCCTGGAAAGGATATGCTGGGTCTCCCAAGGGACCTCCTCGGCTTACGAGGCGGTCTTCGGCTCTGTGGTCGAGGACCTAAAGGATCTGGCAGGCATACGTTATGACCCGCGGGTGATGAAGGAGTATGCCAAGGTCGCCGGCATGACCAACGCCAAGACGGCGGCCGACATCCGTGAGATACGTGAGAAGACCGCTGAGCGGCTGGGCATGTCCTACGATGAACTGATGGCCACCGTCGGACCTCTGGAGGATGTCTACGTCATATGTGACCACTCCCGGGCACTGGCCATCATGCTTAATGACGCGGTTGTTCCCTCCAATGTTCAAGAGGGTTACTTCGCCCGGCTACTGGTCAGGCGTGCTTTGCGATCCATCAGGAACCTGGGCCTCAAGATAAGACTCTCCGAGGTGGTTGCCAAACAGGTGGATGAGTTCTCATCCGTCATACCTGAGCTGGCGTCAAACCGCTCCGACATCCTCAATCTGGTGGAGGTCGAGGAGGACCGTTACCATGAAACTCTGTCCCGCGGCAGACAGTTGGTCTCCAAATTGACCAAGGGTCTCGCTCCGGGAGAGGGTATCGGAGCCGATAAATTGATTGAACTCTACGACTCCCATGGACTCAACCCGGAGATCGTCGCCGAGTTCACCGACGTACCGGTGATCATACCGGACGATTTCTATATTCAAGTAACGACCAGACACGAAGTTACCGAGCAGAGGGAGGATGCAGAATCCGAGCTTCCCCGTGACCTCCCAGAAACATACCCGTTGTACTACGATGACGTTAAGGAACCGGAGTTCGATGCCAATGTGATCGCGGTCATCCAGGATGACGTCGTGCTCGATCGTACCGCTTTCTACCCCGAGGGCGGTGGCCAGGAATGGGACCTGGGAACGCTCTCTGGTAAGGATGTTCGCCAGGTCGTCAAGGCCGGTAGGACCGTGTTCCACAACGTACCGGGACATTCCTTCAGCGTCGGTGACGTCGTCAAAGGAAGTATCGACCTGGAAAGAAGAAGGCAGTTGATGAGCCATCACACCGCCGCTCATGTGATAAACGGCGTGTGCCAGAAGATGTTCGGAAACCACATCTGGCAGGCGGGAGCCAACAAAGGCATAGACTCTGCCCGTTTGGACATCACCCATTATGAGAACTTCAGTCCTGAAGATATTTCAATTATCGAGAGGGAGTCCAACCGTCTGGTGATGTTGGACATCCCGACCACCATCGAGATCGTACCTCGTGATGAGGCGGAGAGCAAATACGGTTTCCGCCTATACCAAGGAGGAACGGTACCAGGTAAGATGATCCGCGTCGTAAGCATACCGGACGTGGATTCCGAGGCCTGCGGAGGACTGCACGTCGACCGAACCGGTAAGATCGGCCCGATACGCATCGTCCGCTCCAAGAGGATACAGGATGGCGTGGTGCGGATCGAATACGTGTCGGGAATGGCTGCGGTCAGAGCGATGCAGGACGACCGCGACACCGTCGCCGCTGTCAGCGAGGAGCTCAACATCCCGCGCAACCAGGTAAGGGATGCCGTTGTGCGTACGCGCAACGAGCTGCGCACTGCGCAGAAGGCCCTGGACAGCCTACGATGCGAGATGAGCCAGAACGCCAGCGGCGACCTGCTATCGAAAGCCGTTGATGTGGATGGTGTGAAGGTCATCTGCCACATGGCATCCGAAGGGGAGGATGTGGATCAGTTATCCAAAACCCTCTCCGAGAACGCTGACGTGCTGGCCGTCGTCGCTGCTGCGGGACCCAAGGTCAGGATATTGGTTTCTCGAGGTAAGGACGTCGATGTGGATTGCCGTAAGGTCTTGAAGGATATCATGTCCATCGTAGGTGGTGGAGGCGGCGGGAAGCCCGACTTCGCACAAGGCGGGGGCGGGAATCAAGATGCGGTGAATGGAGCGTTGACCAATTTACCTGAGTTAGTCAAACAAAGCAAAAAATAATATTGTTAAAGGTGTTTTTTAAAGTTTTTCAGCATGGTGAAGCTGAAGCTACACCATGCATTGGTCCTGAATCCAAACTATTCAGGCGTACCTGTCTATGTAGGCAGCATGAGTCGCTGGGACCCAGGCAGTCGTTATCAGGTCTAT
>SKHQ01000082.1 GCA_007116915.1 Candidatus Methanomethylophilaceae archaeon | reverse complement strand
AGACCGGAACTCATTCCTGATAACAGGCCAGGAACAGTGACCAATCCGCGCTTCAGTAATATTCTCCATCCATACATTGAACGAGAGACCATAAAAAGATAATCATCCAACAACACCCGATAAACAATTTAACATATAGGAGCGATTCGGGGTCATGAAGATGTTGGCTATAAACGGAAGTCCCCGATCCAACGGTCACACCGCCCGGGCCTTGGACACCTTTCTGGCTGAAGCCGAAGCCAAGGGGTATGATGTCGAAAGGATAGACCTCGTGGATCTGAATTTTAGTGATTGCAAAGGATGCCGCAGTTGCAAGACTGAGGGCTCCTGCATCATAGATGACGACATGTCATCCCTTTACGATAAGATCGCCGATACCGACCATTTGATACTGGGTAGCCCCATATACATGGGCTCAGAGACGGGCATCTTCAATTGTTTCATAGACCGTTTGTATGCATTCTTGCAGTACAAGGAGGGGGGCGGTTTCAACAGCAGATTACCTGCTGATAAGTCTGCCACCGCCATTTTGGTATGCGGATCCCCTGATGGTCACATCATCTATCATTATCTCACCAATAGGTTCACCAGCATCTTGAAGGGGCTTCTCGGCATCGAGGATTTCTCAGCCTTCATCATTCCCGGTACCAACCGCCTGGATGATGTCAGGGAATCTGTCACATTCAAACAGAACATACCGGCATTCATAGAGAGGCTGTGAGAAGGGCATGGACTACGAGGACTTCCTCTTAGTGCATCTCGTCCCCTTGATAAGCAGCCCCTTGGATGGAGGCTCCTCTGCTGACATCGGCAGGGTCTCATCGGCATTCTGGAACGGTGAACGTATTCAGACCATGGGCAGGGCGGTCAGATGGGCGGAACATCTATCGGAACTGGACGACTATCATGGTAGAGCCACCAAACTAATCCTGGATATCGCAGGGGTCAATGACTCAAGGGCAGATTTCGGAGGTTTGAAGAAGGCTCTGCGAAGGGGAGGGCCGTATTGGCTCGAGGCGGGGGCCGAGGATGAGGATGACCTTTTCGACGTGTTGACACTCGACCCGTCGATCGCGGCATTAGGCAGCCTCAGGGCAGATGGCATTGAACTATTCGACCAAGCTATGGAGATATCCGATGCATGCATTCCCATTCTTTATATCCAGGACGGGAAAGTGCTGTTCAGAAGACGCATAGATGACCTTTTCACGGTTTGCCGCTCCATAACTGAAATGGGTTATGAAAGTTGCATCATCATGGATTTGGATTCTCTGGGAGGATCGATGGATAAATCATTTTGGAATCGACTTTCATCTCTTGATATAGGATGCATACCTGCCGGAGGAATCGACCCGGAGGATATTCCCTTTCTTGTTAGGAGCGGATACGAATCTGCTGTGCTTGACCCGCGGATAGCCGCGAAACCGCGTCAAGAGGATGCGTTGAGGCCTCTGGAAACAGAACACACCCTAGCAAAACCGCGACATTCGGGTCAATGGACCGGTCAATAGTTCAACGGATTTCAGAAACCAGGGACACTCCCATATCGTAGGCCTTAGCGAGAAAGGTAGGATTATTCATGATGTCACCCTTCTCATCGACGGCGGGAACCAGCAGCTCAGCACGATAATCCACATCGATGCTGTTGAAATATGACTTTACCACTGAGATGGAATTCTTGAATTCGGGAGGGTTCTGCCCTCCCACAGATATCAACGCCCCGGTTCTCCCTAGGCTGCCTATTCTCGCCCCCAGCACCTCCTTCCGAGCCCATAGGCATTGGCACCTGTCTATCATCTGCTTCATTATCGAAGATAGACCTGAGAAGTAAACAGGAGTTGCCAGGATTATGACATCTGCCTCATCGAGTAATTGGTAAAGATGTGTCATGTCGTCATCTATACGGCATTCACCGGCATCGAAGCAGCAGTTGCAACCTTGACAATGATCTATGGACAGATCCCGCAACCTAACCAGCACAACATCGGCACCGCTTTCATGGGCTCCCTTGAGAGCCCTTTCGACAAGGATGTCCGTGTTCCCGTTATGGCGGGGGCTACCCGCCACACCCAATACCTTGATTGGATCATTCCTCCAGATTCTCGATAATCCTCTGTTTTAATTCCGTATAGAATTTGAATGATTTGAATATGAAGTCCAGGGCCCCACCCTTCATGACTGCGAAACTAATCTCCGGGTCATCTGCCGCTGTGACCATGATCATCTTCTGTTTAGGGTTGCGATCGTGAATCGAGGTGAAGACCTCAAGACCTGTGCCGTCAGGAAGATAGTAATCGATCGATATCAAATCGTAATCTTTACGCATCGCTTTATCCAACGCCTCCGCCTTTGTCATGGCAGTATCGATGGTGAACAGTTCATTCGGAAGATGCTCGAGCATCAGCTCCATATGGGACGGGTTGTCCTCGATAAGGAGAAGACTGTATTTCTGAGTCATCGGAGCATCTTCCTCAATAATATAATGAATATCGCGTTTAAATAATAGTTCTATTGCATTAAGCTAGATCTGAGTGGATTGGTTAATATCTCATTTGGCATGCACAGAGTAGTTTAGAAAGAATTTTTTACAGAATATTTATTTTCCGGTTATTTAAGTATATAAAACTAAGTATAATAGATTCAATAATCTCCATGTATTTTAATTATTATTAAATACTAGTTGTGTTTACCATGGCTTAAGCTTCCGGGAAGGAGAAAATCTTTTCTCCTCCTTAAACCGTAACATGTTCCGCCTTGCAATCCTCCTTCCCGGAAGAGCCTAATCGGTTATTAATCGGTTTCTCAACAGATTTACCATCATTTTGTGGAACTTTTCCCTGAGAATTTCCTAAGCCTCGTTTGAAGTATGGCTCCGATTCACTGTCTGGATTACCGATAGTTTGAATAGTGATGATAACGATTGAACAGTGGCGGTTCATCTCTATGAATAAGCATGTTTTCAAGCGGGCCAAGGCCATGGTTTTTCCACGCAATGTCATCGCCGGGCATGGCGTGATAGATGAGGTTCCATACGTCTGTCGTGACTTCGACCTTAGTGGCCAAGGTCTGATAGTCGGAGGCCCAGAGACCATGAAGGTCGCTGGGAACCTGGTCAAGGAACTCATGGAGGATGGCGGTTACGAAGTCCAGACCCACGAAACCGGCGGTGCGACCTTCAAGAACCTGGAACCTTTGCTTGAATATGCCAGGGAGATGGATGCCGGTTTTCTCCTCGCGGTAGGAGGAGGCAGTAAGATAGACCTCTGCAAGATGGCTGCCAAGGAGCTCGGCAGGCCTTTCATAAGCATACCTACTTCGGCTGCACACGATGGGATCGCGTCTGGAAGAGCGTCGATGAAAGGCGACCTCGGTCCGAAATCGGTTGATGCTGTCGTACCTATGGCTATTATCGCTGATTCTGCGGTCATAGTGAAATCACCTTACAGATTGCTCGCATCAGGTTGTGCGGATGTTATATCCAATTCAACTGCACTCATGGACTGGGAGTTCGCCCGCAGACTCAGGAACGTCGAGTTCAGTCGCTCCGCTTTCGCATTGGCGGAATATTCTGCTCAGACCATAATAGACAATGCGGAATTCATAAGGCCCAATTTTGAGGAGAGCGTCTGGATCGCTATTAGGCCGATAATAATCTCAGGCGTCGCGATGAGCGTTGCCGGTAGTTCACGACCTACCAGCGGTGCTGAGCATATGTTCTCACACGCCCTTGATATCCTTTATCCCAACGAGTCAATGCACGGAGAACAGTGCGGAGTGGGCTCGATAATGATGATGTACCTTCATGGAGGCGATTGGAAACGTATCCGTGAGGCTTTGAAGTTAATCGGCGCACCCACCAGCGCCAAGGAGCTGGGTCTAAAGGGCGACCAGGTGGTTCATGCCCTTACCGAAGCCCACCGCATACGTCAGGATAGGTTCACTATTCTAGGCGACAACGGCCTGACGCAGGAAGCTGCAGAACAGGTCGCGACCATCACCAAGGTCGTATAAAAGGAGGTATCAGTCAATGGTGTTGATCACACTAATCGGTTCAAGACAGGCCAAAGAGGGTTCCCGATTCACATACATGGGGCCTCTTAGCGAATGCAAGGAATGTAAATTGAAGGGTGTCTGCCTGAACCTTGAGCATGGTGTTCTCTATGAGATCACGGGCCTCAGGGACAAGCTCCATGATTGCGAGGTCCATGAGGATGGTGTCAGAGTTGTGGTGGTCGAAAAAAGGCCACAGCAGCTAACCATACCCGTCAAAGTGGCTTTGGAAGGTAGCACCATAACCTACGAACCTCCCAAATGTGATGAACTGGGATGTAAGAACCATCGCCATTGTCACCCTATCGGGGTGAAAGGCGGTAGTAAGATAACCATCAATACATTGGAAGGGGATGTGGAGTGCCCCGCAGGGCACCGTTTGGTACTTGCCAAGGTCGCTTGATGTTCAGCGGAAACTCTCCCCGGTTATCCTCTCAAACATATCGACGTAGAGGTCGCTGACCTTCTTAACCAGCTCATCGGGCAAGGGAGGTATGTCCGGCTCCGGCCGACCTTCCTTGCGCGCGGCCATAAGCTCGTCGAAGTAACCGGTATCACGATAGTGACGGCGCACGAACTCCTTGGACAACTCCTCGGAGTTTCCGCCGGTGGCGTAGGAATCACTGTCCCACCAACGGTCCTCGTCCATGGTACCGAAGGTGTCGATGACCATCAGTTCGCGCTTCTCATTGTATCCGAACTCCTTCTTGCCATCAACGTGTATGAGCAGACGCTCCTCGACCTCACGGTCCATTATCTCATCGATCTTAAGCGCAGTGGAGACCATCATGTCATACTCCGCCTTACTCAGGCTGGAGATGTCCAACGCCTCTTCGAGGTCGAGGAGACGGTCGACCTTCTCTAATTTGGTCGTGACCTCCACATACGGCTCTGGGAGTTTCTCTCCGTACTTGACAGAATGTCCAGCGGGGAATCCCAGCTGCTCCGGTTTTACCGAGCCGTCTTTGAGACGGTCCATCATAGAACCGGCGGCATAGTGCCTGGTAATCACTTCCAGAGGAATCAGGAAGTTCACAGTGTCGGATGTGATCTTGTCATAATCCTCTATGACCTCGAAACGCTTTACCCTCATCCTGTTGGGAGGTATGTACTCGGTGAAGTGGGTGCGTATCCCGTTGTTTTTCAACAATTGGAACCATATCGCGGCGGTCCGGCAGAGGACCTCACCTTTGAAGGGTATGCTAGAGGGGATTATCTTATCGAAGACGGAGATTTGGTCTGTGAAAACGAACTCCAATATATTTTGGTCCACCTCGTAGACCTCTTTCACCTTACCGACACGTATGAGTTTCATTAATTGATGCTAAAATGAATGCATATAAAAATATTTCACTTGTAACAGCGAAAACAAGGTTCAGCCTTCAATGACATCGAAGACGTAATCATCCCAATCCCTTTCACCTAGAGCTATCTGCAACTCAGGGATAGTCAGCATCGGCCTTTTGTAAAGCCCGGCATCATCTATCGAAACACGCGGACAGGCGGTGTTAACAAAGGCATCGGCTTTGTAGTGGAGGAGCGCTGCAGGCGATATCTCCTCGAGTACGAGCTTATAGGCCCTGCGTCCTTTGGATTTGATGAGCGAGATCGCCTCCTCTGCCTTATCCAATCGTCTCTGACCGATCTTTCCGGACACTATGACCACGAACACATCGGCATCTGTGGCCTGGGTTATTGCTCCGAACCTCTGCCTTAGAAGACGGTCCCGGTAAGCCTCCATGTCCCGGACCTCACCGCGAACCGGATCCAAGACGAGTACTGACTTTCCAGATCCTAGAGCGGCGGCGAGGGCATGGAAATTACCTTCGCCTATGTACAGGAAGCCGTCCACGGCGGAAGCCACTGACTCGGCACTGGTGTGATTACATCCCAGCACTTGACCAGGGTAGGTAATTCGCCTATCGCCTACGCCTATGACGGCATCACGGCCTTGAGCTTTCAGGAATGTGGCCGCCTGGGGAAGTAGATCCAGGTATTGCAAGGTCGCCAGCAATCCAACCCTGTCACCGAGGAGAGGTAGCGCATCCAACAGCAAATCCCCCAGCCCTATGTCTGCCCTCATCTCTACGAAACGGACGTTAGTACCGACCTGCATCGAAGGGATCGGAGAATGACCGAATTGGACAAGGGCTTCTGCGTAGTTCTCGAACCCTTGATGAAGGTCACAGGCACCGTAGCAAGGGTCGCCTAGAATAATGAAAGAAGCATCGGTGCGCTCAGTGAGCGCATCGATGATGCCCTGAGCCTGGGATTTCACACCCTCAGGGAACTGCAGGGCAACTTCGGACCAGCCATTGCCTTCGATCCAGGCGCAGAGCTCGTCCAAAGCATAATTGAACATCTCAGCTCAGAAGGTCTTTCCCCTTATCTATCTCGATGTAGCAAGTGGAGGGTATCTTCATTGAAGCCTTCCAAAGTGCCCTCTTAGCCTGGCTGAAGTTCTGAGGGTTGCAGCGTATGGTGATGACTTCCTGATCGTGCTCAACGCGGGCGGCGATGCCCACATTCTTGCCGAAGGAGTTCCTCATACCGCTGGAGACACGGTCGGCACCGGCACCGGTGGCGAGCTTGTTCTCCCTAAGAACCTGGTGAGGATAAGGTTTCACCTTGAGGTGGTAGTTTGCCACACCCACCTGTTTGTTCATGACCCTGTTGGCGGCAATACGGCAAGCCTCCAGGGCGGTGTGCCTGACCTGCACACGGGTCGTGACCCGCAGCGAGACCTGGACTGGGAACTCCTCTTTAGCGT
>SKHQ01000002.1 GCA_007116915.1 Candidatus Methanomethylophilaceae archaeon | reverse complement strand
GGCGAGCTTGGTCATGCTCATCGGCATATTCGCTCTGGCCTTCCAGGCTGCGAGCATAGAGGGTTGGAGCCAACTCAGCTTCGCCTTCACCGACATATCCGGTGTGGCGTTCAGCAGCGGTTTCCAGGTTCTGGTGTTCGGACTGCTCTTCTTCGGTTTTGCCGTGAAGATGCCAATCGTGCCGTTCCACACCTGGTTGCCCGATGCGCATGTCGAGGCGCCCACCGCAGGCAGCGTCCTGTTGGCGGGTGTCATGCTGAAGATGGGTTCCTACGGTATCATACGGATATGTCTCGATGTCCTCCCTGAGGGGGCCGTCGCCTGGCAGATCCCGATGATCATAATCGCCTTGGTGGCCATCGTCTATGGCGCCTTGGCATGTATCGCACAGCGCGACCTCAAGAAGATGGTGGCCTTCTCGTCCATCAGCCATATGGGTATGGTGCTTCTAGGTATAGCGACCCTGAGTGACATCGGCATAGCCGCCGGTGCGTTCCAGATGTTCGCCCACGGCCTGATCACTGCTGTACTCTTCATGGTGTGCGGGATCGTCGGTCATAACGTCGGCACCAGGCAGATACCTCTGCTTGGCGGTCTGGCGGAGAAGATGCCCAACTACGCGGCGTTCATGATGTTCGGCTTCATGGCATCCTTAGGCCTTCCCGGCCTGGTGGGATTCGTGGCCGAGTTCAACATCCTGGCTGCGTTCTACAACTGGGGTCTTGCGGAAGGAGTGGCCTGGGTCATAATCATCGGACTGGGCTCTTTGCTGTTGACCGCTGGTTACTACCTATGGGCGATGCAGAGGTCCATATTCGGACCGGTCACGGACAAGGTCGATGTCAGTAAGGTCCACGATGTGAGCGTCTACGAGGGCGTCTCGTTGGCCGTACTCTGCGGTCTGATAGCGCTGTTCGGCATATTCCCCGCTCTGGCCTGGGACTTCGTGTTCCCGGTCGCAAGTGGACTAGCTGCTGTATTGGGGGTGATCTGAAATGACGTTACCTGATTTCACACTGATCGCCCCACAGCTGATAGTGCTGTTGGCGGCGGTGCTGGTACCCGGACTGTACTTCCTGACAAAGAACGACAAGCTGGTCGGAATGGCATCTATAGCAGCCGTCGTGGCTGCTGGACTCTACCTAGGGTGGATGATCCTTGAAGGTGTGGAGGGCAGCTTCCTCGGCGTTTATGCCGTGGATGCGTTCTCACTGCTCCTGACAGGGCTGTTCCTGATGGTGGCACTGCTGGTACTGTTGGCCTCGCTCCACACCGTGGAGAGGGACCGCCATCACGGTGAGTACTACGCTCTCCTATTGGCAGCCACCGCCGGTATGATGTTCGTGGCCTGCGCCCAGGACCTGATAGGCATATTCGTCGGTGTCGAGCTCACAAGCATATCATCCTATGCATTGGTGGCGTTCCGCAAGAACGACCCCCGTGCCGCGGAAGCTGCGGTGAAGTACCTGGTCATCGGCGGTCTCTCGACCGCTCTGACCCTCTATGGCTTCTCGTTGCTGTATGGTGTGACGCAGACCACCAACCTGGCGGAGATCGCCTTGGCCATAGGGGCCGCACCCAGTGCCGCTCTCTATGTCTCCATGGCTCTGTTGATAGCCGGTCTTGGATTCAAGATAACCACCGTGCCCTTCCACATGTGGGCCCCTGACGTGTACGAGGGAGCGACCGCACCGGTCGCCACCTTCCTCGCCATAGGCTCCAAGAAGATGGGATTCGTGGCTCTCTTCAAGATATTCCTGATCGGCTTCATCGCCGCTCAGGCTACCGTTGTCAGCGACATGCAGTATCTCTTCGCAATACTGGCGGCCATAACCATGACCGTCGGTAACGTTGTTGCTCTGTCACAGACCAACATGAAGAGGCTGCTGGCCTATTCGAGCATAGCCCAGGCGGGCTACCTGATGATGGTCCTGGCGATCGCCACCGAATACGCGGTGATCGGCGGTCTGTTCCACATGATCACCCATGTGTTCATGAAGGGCGGGGCTTTCATCATCGTGGCTGCTCTGTGCTATCTCTCCATGGGGGACAAGCTCAGCGACTACAAGGGACTGGCCAAGAGGGCGCCAATACTGGCGTTCTCCATGCTGATATTCCTATTCGCCTTGGCGGGAGTACCGCCCTTGGCGGGTTTCGTCAGCAAGTTCGTGCTGTTCTCCAGTGCCGTCGGTTCACCCGGCGTGGAGATGGCCGGACAGTGGATATGGCTGGTCTTCATAGCGGTGATCAACAGCGCCATCTCGTTGTACTACTACGCCCGTGTGGTGAAGTTCATGTACGTCGATGAGGGCGAGAGCGATGAGCGCATCAAGGTCCCCATGTCATTCATGGCGGCCATAATGATATGTCTCGTCGCGGTCTTCGCTATCGGTCTCTACCCAGAGCCTGTGATCAAGCTCTGTGAGGCTGCCGCCGCTGCTCTGCTCGGTTAAACCAAACCCTTTTACCAAACCCAATTTTTTTCTCTGTTTTTCGCTTAATCCAGCAAGGCTTAAGTAGACTATACCATTATCAGCGCTCGATGGGGCAGACCTGGGATTCGGCCATCAGGGAGCAGCTACTCCGCGTGGATGAGCTGATGGAACAGAGTATTGCTTCCAACCAGGCCGAATTGACTGAAATTTGCAGACACATTCTGGAATCCGGGGGTAAACGCATGCGCCCCGGGATATGCATACTGTCATTCCTGGCATCAGGAGGCGAGGATGCTGAGAAGGTCATCAAGATGGCCGCCGCATTCGAGCTGATACACAGTGCCACATTAATCCACGATGACATCAACGACGATAGCGAGCTCCGTCGCGGAGCCATGACCGCTCATCGAAAATTCACAGTCCCCAAAGCGATCATTGCTGGAGACTATCTTTTCGTGCAGGGATTCCGCCTCGGCGGTGCCATGGACGAGACCATTGTCAATTCCATCGCTGATGCCTGCAACGCCATGGCTGAGGGGGAGTTCATCCAATCCGACCATGAGCGAAAGACCGGCACGCCAATCAATGTTTACCGTAAGATCATAGAAGGTAAGACCGCCAAGCCAATAGCCGCCGGGGCGAGGGTGGGCTCTTATCTCGCAGACGGCGACTCCTATACCATAGAGGCTATGGGCGGTTACGGTCTGAATATCGGCCTGGCCTTCCAGATAGCCGACGACATTCTTGACATAGAGGGGGAGGTGGAGTCCACCGGTAAAGCACCAGGCATCGATATCCATGAGGGTAAGCCCACACTTCCCATAATCATGGCGATGGAGGATGACCTCATAGGCCCCCGCATAAGTGAGATATTCGCTCTCAAGGACAAGACCGATGAAGAGGTCCAGGAAGCTCTGGCACTCATCCGTTCCAGCGATGTGTTGGAAAAATGCAAGAAATACGCCCGCGATTACGCCCATGAGGCCAAAGATTATCTCGTTGGCATACCGGATTCGATATATCGTGACTCGCTCATAATCCTGGCGGATTATGTGGTTGAGAGGAACCTATAGGTGAGTACATGGCCGACAAAATCGTCACCGATGTACTGGTAGTCGGAGCCGGTCCCGCTGGCAGCACCGTCGCCCGCTATGCCGCGGAGAGCGGTCTGGATGTCACGATGATAGAAAGACGCAGTAAGGTCGGCGTCCCCGTCCGCTGCGGTGAGTTCATACCATGCACCGACGAGATAGCAGCGATGTTCCCGGAATCGGAAGGTCTCGCTGAACTCTTCGATCTACCGTCCTCATTGGTACGCCGTGAATTGGAAGCTATCAGGCTGGTCACTCCCAGCACAAGATCATACGATCTTCCTTTCATCGGTTACAGCACCGACCGCGACCGTTTCGACCAGCACTTGGCCTCGGAAGCGGTCTCTGCCGGCGCCCAACTGATAACCGGTTGTGCATTCCAGACTGTCGATGATGACAGTTATATAACCTCTGAAGGCAGGATAAAGGCCAAGGTCATAGTCGGGGCCGACGGCCCCGGTTCCCGGGTGGCACAGGAGATGGGCCTCCCGCTCCCCCGTAACGCCTATCCTGCCGTCACCGCCCAGGCCAAAGGTGATTTCGAACCCGTATTGGTGATGTACTTCGGGGGTATCGCCCCCGGCGCCTATGGATGGATAATACCTAAGGACGGCTCTGCCAATGTCGGTGTCGGTTATTCCCCTAAACTCGCCGATCGTACACCCGCCGAGTATTTCCGCAGCTTCTCCGAGAAGCACGGCTTCGATGTGCAGACCCGGTTGAGTGGAAAACACGTACCTGCCCAAGGACCTTTGAATCGTATAACCGGCGAGGATTACTTGACTGTCGGTGATGCCGCAGGCCATGTAATGGCGGTAAACGGTGGCGGAGTCCCATTGGCCATGATTGGGGGAAAATTGGCCGCTGATGCGATCTTTGAGCACATACGCAACGATGCACCGTTGCTGAGATACGAGAATGACTGCCGCAAGGTGTTATTCCCACCACTCAAGAGCGCCGCCCGAACCAAGCAGATGGCCGACATCTTCGCTTTCGGTTCTGATTTCCGTACTGAGATTTGCATGAGGATACTTGGCAGAAGAAGGATGGCCAAGATGCTCCGCTGTCGTTTCCCATTCCCTTGATCAGCGTTTACGGATGCTTTTCAAGCCGTGTCCGCAGACATCGCATTCCGCTTTGTCAGCAGCATACATCTTTCCGCATCCCTTGCAGCGGTATGCCCATTTCCACACCTTTTTGATGCCCTTGGTGGCAACCGGCACACATTCCACTCCTATAAGGCGGGCAATGTTCTGCATCGAGTAGTCATCGCTGAGCAGCACAGAGTCCAATTCCAAGGCGAGGGCCAGGAGTTCCGTGTCTGTTTCTGACAATCTGCCCGAGTCACCGCTCCGTTCCGCTGCTTTCTTGACGGTCTCCATAGCGTCCTGCCCCGGGCTGGATGTTCTCAGTATGCCTTCCCAGTATGTCACCCGTGGATCACGGTGTCGTTTCAGCTCGACCCATACTCCTGGAACAGTGACGCAGTCTTCCCCAGGCAGGTCCTGCATCTCGAAAAGCGCTGAACTGTCAAGGACGACCGTCATACAATCCCATCGCACCGTGGTTTATTAGTCTTTATGAATCTATTAAATACCATTAACAAAATCCGACGGCAATGCTTAGAAAAATCGCCGTAGATGATGATGTTAGAAACTACGTTATGGATTCTGGCAAAGACTATCGTGTCTGCACCTCCTGTTACGGGCCGGCATTGGTCCCGGTGGAGATGAAAGGGCCGAAGGATTCAGACATCAGCATCCCGATCGGTGACCAGACGCTGTATGTGTCACGTGTTCAGGCGATGTACATAAGCCGTGTGTCCAAGGACATGCTGTACGAACCGGAATACCTGAACACCTGTCCCGCGGTCAAGGGTCACTGAGTCTCATTGAGTCAAAGGTCCTTTCGACCAGTTCATCAATGCCTAGTCGGGTCTCCATGGCCATCATTTTCTCCGGGGTGGCCATGGTTGCCGGTTTCGATGGAACCGCCAGACAGGACTGCTCCGGACCGATGGATATCTCATAAGTGCCAATCTCCTTGGCGATAGCCTCTATCTCCAGTTTGTCCAATCCGATCAAAGGCCTCAGAATGGGCATTCCGCATCCATATGATGAGGCCTTGATATTGTGAAGGGTCTGCGATGCCACTTGGCCCATCGAGTCCCCCATGATTATGCCTTCGGCACCGAGGGACTTTGCAACCTTCTCCGCCGTTGCCAGCATGAGCCTTTTGCAGAGGACGCATTGATAACTACGGTCGCACAACCGGGAGATGTCAGATTGATTCTCCCCATGTTTGGCCACATATAGCGGCATACTATCGCCGCTCACATCGCGGAGTTGGGCGGCAACCTTGCTGACCTTGTCAAGACTACGCTCATCACAGTACGGTCTGTTATCCATATGCAGAAGGAGAATCTCCGCACCCCGACGGGACATGAGATGGGCCGCCACCGGGGAATCGATTCCTCCGGACAGGAGGGCCAATAGTCTCATGGTCCCTCAGTTGTTGAATCTGCTGATGTCGAGGCCGCCGATTCCCAATCCGGAGAACTCCTCATCATCATCGTCTTCCATATCGACGACCATGGTGAGGAGCATGCTGACCATTTCCTTCATCTGGTGCACCTCTGCCTTGAGCTCGTTGAGTTGCTTGATGAGGTCCTCGTTCGATGTCATATGGTATTCCAATCCTCAGATGACCACTTGGCCGTAATCGTCGGCTATTTTTCGGCTGTAGTATCTGTCACAGCTCTGACAGTATAGGCCCTTCTCTTTCCGTACAAGGGTCTCGCGGCAACGGGCGCAGCGTGCTAGGATGACTCCGAAGTGAGGGTCTATAGTCACTACCTGCAAAGATGGCTTAGCCTGCGTGACCTTTCCACGGATGATGTCGTTCTTGCGGAACTCCTTGCTGACGTCCTCAGTATAGCCGGGGGATATCTTGGACACATGTATTGTCCCATAAGTCTCCCCGCCAACGCCCCTTTTTATGCCCTCCACGGCAACCACGTCACACGTCGCCATAGTCGGCTTGGTGTCTGCTATGACCGCGAAAACTATGTCTCCGGGTTTTAGTACATTGGGGGGGTTTGGGGACTTGACCTTGGCGGTCATCTCATTGAGGTCCAACTCTAAATCTCCGAATTGGGATGCGTAGATCACGCCGTTCTCGTTGTATGTGCCGTCGGCGGCGAGGTACTCTTCCTCCACTGCAACCTCGTCCCCTGGAAGCACTTTCCTTGTATCTGCCATAAAAATCACCTGATAGCTATCATCACTATTTCGACGGTCCTCTTGGACCGGCTATG
>SKHQ01000066.1 GCA_007116915.1 Candidatus Methanomethylophilaceae archaeon | reverse complement strand
CGGACCCTGGCACGTATAGAGGGCCTGAGTCTCCGTGAGGATAGAGAGTTAAAGGACAAAATACTGGCATTCATATTCAATATACCCGACGACATCAACACCAACGATCTGGTAATGGATCACAACATGCACCGGGAGAGCATACCCATCGATGACACCTTGAGAACTATGGGAATGGGCTTTTTGATAGGCGTCTTCCTGTGGATATACATCAGTCTGAACCCCTCCCTTCTAACCGCCTATTCTTTGGAGTACATACTCCTCATAATGTTCCTTCTCACCCTGTACCTGCCGTTCCTGGTCCTGCCCTGGTCCATATTCCGTTCCTTGGATGTGAGGATCAAGGGCCCCTATCACGATCTGCGGCTGTACAAGGGCGCTGTCTCTACGATCAAGAAGATTGCGATGCCCATAATCCCCATCGCCCTGTACACCATTGGCGCTGTGAGGCGGCTGAGTTTTGCCGAGATCGGCGGTTTCATCGGCATGTCGGTGATATTCAACATAATCATAATGGCCACCACTGCCATAGTCTACTTCTCGCTCTACGAGAGACCGCTCATAGAGGACATAGTTTCAAAATGGCGTACCTACCGCCCCCGCCCCGTTATGGCGGAGGTGGTGCAGCGGGATGAGGGGACTAAGGACGTTCCTGCGACCCCGATGCGGTCATATTCGATGGAGGACCTCCCCGACTTCATCCAGAGCCGATGAGGCGGCTGAGTATCCCCACCTCGGCTATCCCCCATGACTCCTTCTTGACAGCCAGAACGGCCAGTAGTCCGCCCGAGAAGAAAAGTGCTGTGGCCCCGACGATGGGGTTGTCTATGGCTACATATCCTCCCAGGTAGAGAGCCACGGCGCAAAGCAGTATGGTGGCGTAGTATTGGTGCGTCTGCGGGATCCATATCCCGAAACGGTCGCCGTAGTAGTAGAACAACAACACCAGTACCGCGATTATGATGGTCATCGTGGTGAAACCCGATGAACCCATGACTTCCAGTATAGTGTGATACCTTTCCCCGCTTGGATCTCGGATCATCCTTGAGAAGACTCCCGACATAACGATTGAGAACGCCATACCCAGCCACTTCTCCAAAGACGTCAGTGATCCTCTTACGTTATCCAATGGAGACCTATCCACGTGCATCCCGTCCTATCAACTCCCCGTGGCGATTTAATATTTCTGCCGTCTACACTTTCGGAAATCTCTCTCCACTGCGGTATAATACTCTGCAGGGGAACTGTCTCCTTCCGACGATGAGAGCGAAAGCCCCGCCCCGAGCTGATTGGATGCAGAACATGGAGGATACAGCGGAGCCGCTGCCCGTCCTATTGCCTCGGGAGATATACGTCCTCGAGGGAGATAGGGAGTCCGCTTCTCCGGTAATGCACGCCTTCTGTGCCGAATACATAACCACGCAGGGAAGGGTGGTATGGGTGGACGGGGGGAACGTACTCGATCCATTGCGGTTATCGAGGATGATGAGGTCCCGCCGTTGCAGCACGCGTTACTCTCTGGACCAGGTGACTATCGCCCGGGCCTTCACCGCCTATCAGATGAGCTCCATAATAGAGGACAGGCTTCCGGAGAAGGTCCGTGAGGAATCTCCATCCTTGGTCATGGTAACGGCGCTGTCCGCCCTTTTTGCGGATCCCGATGTAGATGGGAGGGAGTCCCGGGAGCTTATCCGGAGGTCAATGGATGCACTTGGCACACTGGCAGCGGAAGGTAGCACGGTCCTAATATCCGGTTACGACGGCCCCTCCTACGCAAGACGTCTCCGTGCACGGAAGACCAGACGAGGATTGGTCGTAAGCATCGCCGGAGGAGTCTGATATGGGTCGTACATCGCCCACATACCGTCGCGCCTCGGAGCGTATAATCGATGAATGGAAAGGGTTCCGTCGTGCCCTGCCTCCCGAGGACCGTGAGGCGTTCGACCATCTCCTGGAACACATAAGGGACCACGCCGCCGCGGGAAGCAACTGCGAGTCCCCCGACCCGGTGGAGAGTATGCTGCTCTCGATCCTACTGGAACATGAGAAGCGCATACGTGATATGCTGGAGCGACGATGAGAGGGTGGATAACCGATTGCCATCCCTCCGATGATGACCAAGAGGTGGTCCTATGGATAAGGACTGCCGAGGGGCATATGCGTGTCCAGCGTCCGTTGCGACCTTCGTTCCTGGTCGCCGGAAAAGGCCTCAATACCCTGTCCCGGGATGTCGAGGGTTGTGGAGCCAGAGCATCGATGCAGAAGGCCAGGACGCGGTTGGCAGGCCCGTTGGAGGATGTTCTGCGAGTGAGCGTCGAGGGCTTCCAACAGATGACGAGGTTGGCCCGTACGGTAGACCGTTGGGGCTCATATCGGGACTACGAGTTATACAACGTTGACCTCACGCCCTCCCAGCGGTTCATGCTGCCTCGAGGGTTGTTCCCCTTCGGATTGATGGATTTGGATGCGGGGCTTAGGAGTCTGGACTCCCCTTTGCGTCTCAACTACCCGTTGCCTCCTTTGCGCACGATGACGATCGATCCTGTGATCTCAAGGCCATTCGACCCCCGGCCAGATGATGAGCTGAAAGGAATTTCTGTGGACGGCATCATCCTGAAAGGTGATGAGGAGGGCATGTTGAGGGAACTCTCTCACATGGTGGATGACGAGGATCCCGACATAATCCTGGTGCAGAGAGGCGACAAGGGTCGCACATCTCATCTCTTCGACCGTGCCGCATCGTTAGGTCTTGACCTTTGCCTAGGCAGGGAGGCAGGAGTCCGTTCCGGGCCCGGTAAGAGCTATCACAGCTATGGTCGTACGGTCTACAAACCGCCGGCTCTTAAACTCAAGGGAAGGATACATCTGGACAGCTCGGCCTTCATGTATTCAGAGGGCGGGTTGGGCGGACTCATAGAACTGTCCCGATTGTCAGGACTGCCTCTCCAGGACCTATCCAGGCTGTCGCCTGGTACCGCGATATCGGCAATGCAGTCCGATCATGCTCTCCGCGGAGGGTACCTACTCCGTTGGAAGAAGAACGTTCCTGAGGATTTCAAAAGCGTCTCCCACCTGATCGTCTGCGACAGAGGAGGTATGATACATCAGCCCCGCCCCGGCATTCACGAGGACGTGCTGGAGATGGACTTCTCCTCGATGTACCCGTCCATAATTTCCCGATTCAACATATCCCCTGAGACGTTGGATTGCGACTGTTGCCATTCATCGGAGGATCTGGTCCCCGGTCTGGGATATCGTATATGCCGTAAGAGACGGGGCCTTCTTCCCGAGGTACTCGGCCCCTTGGTGGAAAGGAGAAGGGCTTTCAAGCACATGGCGAGGACAGACCCCGCCCGCGCAGAGCTGCACCTGCAGAGGTCCAAGCTTTTGAAATGGATCTTAGTCACATGCTTCGGATACACGGGCTATCGTAACGCCCGTTTCGGCAGGATAGAGTGCCATGAGGCCATCACCGCCTATGGTCGGGAGATAATGCTCAGCACGGCGGAGATGGCCGCGGACCGGGGTCTGAGGGTGATACACGGGATTGTGGATTCACTCTGGTTGCAGGGTACGGGAGATCCCGAGGCACTCGCTGAGGATGTGGGGGCAAGGTACGGGATACCCTTGGAGACAGAAGGGCGCTACCGTTGGATAGTGTTCCTCCCCAACCTGCACAACGGCGCCGGGGCCCTGAACCGTTATTACGGGGTGTTCGAGGACGGGGAGTTGAAGATCAGAGGCCTAGCGGCGCGAAAGAGGGACTGCGTGGGATGTGTAAAGGATTTCCAGACCCGGGCGTTGAGTGCTTTTTCCTTGGCCCGGGACCGGGTTGAGATGGCGGAGATGATACCGGAGATATTGGAGATGCTACGGTCGTGGACGGACCGGTTATCATCAGGGGAGGTTTCAGCAGAGGACATAACCCTGGTGAGAAGGACATCCAAGATGATGGACGAGTACCGTCAGTTCAACGACAACCGTGCGGCCGCTGAGCTGCTGGCCTCATTCGGTCATGAGCCTCTTCCCGGTCAGTCCATGGCATACATAATCCGTGATTCGACCGCAAGGAAAGCATCACATAAGGTCGCTCTGCCCGAGTTCTGGGATGGCGTCTATGATCGGGAGAGGTATTCGGATATGCTCATCCGTTCCGCGGAGGAGATCCTGATACCCTTCGGATGGGACCGGGACCGTATACGTTCGTTCATAGTACCGCAGATATCAAAACATGGGTTCCAGAGTGTGATATCATGACCGGGACGAGCAGGGATGATGTCAGATGCACTCTGCCCACTCCCACCGCGGAGGGCAACAGTCCTAAGGAAGTGGCAGCCAGTAACATAAGCAGCCCGCCGGGTCCGCATAGCGCCAAGGTCAGGACGCATAGGAACAAGGCTATGGTTATGTTGACATTAGACAGTTCCCGTTCTTGTAGGATGCGGGAGAACAGGACTCCCGTCCTTATCGTCGCCACGTAGCCTATCAACGCTGACACCGCCACCGCCATGAGCAGCATTGCGAACCCCATCATATCCAGACTGCCGTCGGTAATGTCCAGTACCACCAACATGGTGCCCGTCCTTCCCCTTCCGGTAACGGAGAGGGTCACCAATGCGAACACCGTTGCCGCGGTGCCAACCGAAGAAACCATGGCTATGAACCTCTCCGGCGTCCTTTCCGGGGATCCGAGAGAAGCCACAACTGTCCCTGCGGTGGCGGTTATCCCTGGAAGCCAACCCACTGCCATGCCTGCTAACAGACCTCTAAGGGCCGGACCGCTGTCCACCGATGCCCTGGCAGCCCCGGTCTGCACGGGCATTTGTCCTCCATCTATCGATATCAACAATGCTGGCATCCCGAAGAGACCTGCCAATAGAGGGAGCATCAAGCCGCCGTTTCCGAAGGTCATCGGCAGGGATCCATACATGGTGATGAATCCTAGCGCGGCGGAGCCCAGGCATAAGAAGGAAGCCCACATCCGTTTCCTGGTCGCATCGGCACCCCTCTCTGACAGCAACAGCAGTATCATCACGATGGGCAGGATTAAAGGCACATGTTTCTGTAAGACGTCCCAACCGCCCGAACCCATCACCATATGGACGGGCAACGCGAGGATTATCGCCGCCATGGCCCCTATCAGGCTTCCCTGGGCAGAGCATATGACGGCCTCGGCCCCGCGGCCCTGCATCAGCATCCGATGTCCAGGCAGGATGCTGAGAACGTCCTCCTCCCCTGGCGATCCCAGGAACACCGAGGGTATGAAATCCATGAAAGAGTGGACCACCGCCGCCGAAACGACCGCAGCCGCCACCAATATCGGTGTCATAGACGGGCAGACATTCCCGGATAGGGCCAGGGCTAGGGACGGATATGCTGCCAGAAGTAACACCGCGAGGGTGTTGACATGTATGCCGGGGACCAGGCCACTGATGCAGCCGATTGCCGAACCGAGCAATATCATGTATGCCAGGAACAGTAAGGCCTCCGTCTCCACAAATCACGATGACCGGAGACGAGGTAAACTGATGGGGCTGCATCTAGTCTTTCAGTCGTGGTATACGGTCCTACCGTCTACAACATCGACTTTGAGGAGGGTCTTCACTGGAACTCCGATCTCTTCCTCTATCTCCTTCTTACGGTCCGTCTTCTCGAAGACCATGATTATGTCCACGACCTCTGCACCCACTTTTTCCTTCAAGGCATTGACGAGAGCCTTTAACGTCCCACCGGTGCTGAGCACATCATCAACTATGGTGACGCGGTCACCTTCGGATATGCCGTTTATGTACATGTCCGATTTCGAGTATCCGGTTGACTGGGCGATGTTCATCTCACCTTCCAGCCCATAGCGTCTTTTGCGAACCACGCTGTAAGGTATGCCGGTACGGAGGGATATCGGCACCGCGAGATGGATGCCCATCGCCTCCGGAGCCAGTATGTAATCGCAATCGAAGTCGCCGACGGCCAGTATCTCATCGACCACCTCCTGTAGAAGTTCGGGTTCCATGAAAGGTATGCCGTCGGTGATGGGATGCACGAAATACTGATAATCGCCGATGCGTACAACCGGGCACTCAGTGACACTCCGTTTCAACCTTTCCAGCATGGATTGTCACAAAGGGGTTTGAGGGTAAAAGGTTTTCATCAGTCCAGTACGATATCCACGAACCTGAAGTTCACTGAATCGAACAGCCCCCGGTCTCCAAGTTTCAGGCTGGGCAGTACGAGGAGGCTCTGGAATCCCATGGTCATGAAGGGGGCATGGAGCTTGCAACCGAGGGTTCTTACGAAATCGGTCACGTCCTTCTCCTTCGCAGCCACGTCCTCCGCTTTCTCCGTGCTCATGAGGCCGGCCACGGGAAGGGGCAGTGAAACGTCACTCTCACCGTCAGTGGCGAAGTATCCGCCGCCCATGGACACTCCTTTCACCACACGGGCCAAAGTCTCAGGGTCATTGGCCACGGCGATTATGTTGTGGGAATCGTGGGCAATGGTGGAGGCCATGCCTCCCCTTTCCAGGCCGAAACCACTGACCAGTGCCACGGCAGGGGCGGCAGGGCGGTATCGGTTAACAACTGCAAGGTAGGAAACATCGTTTTCCGGATCAGCCAGTATACGACCGTCATCGACAACCATCTCCGCCTCCTCGGCAAGGCTGACGATTTGGCCCGGAAGCACTTTTATGACACGTGCCCTGACCGATCTACCGGATGCCGGTATATGGAAATCACTGGGTGACCAGTCGTGCTGGATGATCGCCGTCTCAACACTCTTGGGGCGGGCCTCGAAAAGGGCTTTGCCATCCTTTGCCACGAGCTCACCGTTTATGTAGACCTCCTCGACATTGAAGTCCCGGAGATCACTGACAATAACCATGTCCG
>SKHQ01000087.1 GCA_007116915.1 Candidatus Methanomethylophilaceae archaeon | reverse complement strand
CCGATCATAGAGGAAAATGGCCAATAGAACCACTATGGATATCGGTAAACCGACCACCAAGGGATCTATGACGGAATACGGGACGCCCGGCCAGGTTGCACCAGGGAACAGGGAGTCTCTCAACCCGATCTGTGTGGCGTTGGTGCCATGGATGAACAGTCCCCATGTCAACCATGCCACTGTCCCGGCCACAATGCTCCATTTAGCCGCACGGGTGTTCGGGTTCTTGGCGAACAGGACATGGGTGTAGGCAGGCAGCAAGGCAGCCGCCGTCAGACCCATGAAGACTGCTGTCGAACGGGCGATTATGTTCGCAGGCATGTAGTATGTCACAATAACGGTGACGACTATCATGACCATGGTTCCGATACGCGCCGCCCGCATGGATTTTACCAAGTCCTTGTCATGACCGAAGAGAACCTCCTCGGCGGTGTAACTGCCGGAGCGTCGGGCACGTACATGCCTCCATATGTCATATCCTGCCGATGCGCCCATGGTGTGGAGCAGAGAGCTCAATGTGCTCATGGCCGCACAGAGTAGAGTCAACAGGAATAGGACAATGAACAATTCTCCAAGTACACTGCCCCCGAATATCTCGTTGACGAAAATCGGTATTATCATATCGGTGTTGCGATCAGCAAACACCCATGCGACCTCTCCATAGGTGTTGAAGAAGTAGACGTTGCTTAGGGGGCCGACGGTGTAGGCTGAACCGACCACGACCAGTATGAAAACACCACCCACCATGAGAGCACGGTTCAAGGACCGTCCGCTCTCTGCCGTCATGTACCTGACGGCGAGTTGCGGTTGGGCCAAAGCCCCTATGCCTACGCCTAACAGGAAAGTGGTGACGAACGTGTACCATAAAGGTGTGCCGAAAGCAGGGAAGGACGTCCATCCCGTCATTCCGGCATCAGACAGGCCAGCAGGAACCTGAGGCGATAGATTGGTCAGGGCCTGATGGGCTTCAACGACTCCGCCCAGTTCTATGTATGTAACCGCAAGGAGTATCAACATACCCACGAACATTATCCCGCCTTGCAGGGCATCGTTGTACATCACAGCAATGATGCCGCCGTATGCCACGTAGATCGTGACTATGAGTGCGAGTCCGAAGAGAGCGACGTTACGATCGATGTCCAAGGAAGCCACGACGAAGTTGACGCCGCCCAAAAGGACGGCGGCGGAATAGATCGGCATACCAAGAAGGATGATCGCAGCGGAGAATACCTGAATGAAAGGGGATTTGAAAGCCCTACCGAGAAAGTCGGGGAAGGTCAGCGCGTTGAGACGTTTTCCCATGCGCCTGGTCCTCTTCCCGAACACGATGAAAGCGATAATCAGACCGACAAGGATGTTCAGGGCCACGAGCCAAATCGTACCCATTCCCAACTGACCGGAGACACCACCGAAACCGATGATGGCCGCAGTGCTCAGGAAAGTGGCACCGTAGGACAAAGCCAATATCACAGGGTTGATCTTCCTGCCACCCACCATGAAGTCCTCGTTTCGCAGGGTCTTACGGTAACCGTATACTCCTAGAGCAATTGTCAATGCGAGGTAACCTATGGCCACCACCGCGAAGAGGGTCATGTTGACTCCGGTATCAACCATCTATGTCATCCTCCTCATCTTCGTTGAATTTCAACCATCCGTATATAAGGCAAAACAAAGTCAGACCTATAGCGAAAAGATGGCCTGTCCATATCCAAGGATCGTCTATACCGAGCATCCCCCTTCCTCCCTGTGACAAATCAAACCATGATATGTGTTATCACGGTTCACAGTTCATTGCTCTTTTAGTATTTATCTTTTAATGGGAATCGTTATTAGACGAGTTCCTCGACATCCAATGGATTGAAACCATCAGCTTTGAGCATACGGACGGAGCGGGCGCTGTCATCCACCTTGAGGACCAGGACGGCACCGTCACTTTTACGGAAGGCGTAGGCGTAAACGATATTGACACCGAGTTGGGCGCAGCGTGCTGCCACACGGTGCAGACCGCCGGGATTGTCCTCTATGGGTAATGCGATGACATCGCTGCAGGATACGGTGTGACCGTTGGCCTTGAGGGCGTTATATGCGTCGTCGGTACGGTCGAGCATGAAGCGCACGATACCGAAGTTCTCACCCTCGGCTATACTGAAACCCAGAATGTTAGCTCCGGCCTCGCCTATCGTCCCGGTGACCTCGGCGAGCCTTCCGACCCGGTTCTCCACCATCACTGATAGCTGCTTGACCAGGGTCACATCATCACCCTCTTGTCTATGACCCTCTTGGACTTCCCTTCGAAACGAGGTAGGGATCCAGGCTCCATCAGTTGAACGTCGACCTTCACATTAAGCACTTCCTGTAAGGCCTTGGCGACCTTGGAGGATATGCCTCTTAAAGCAAGGATATCGTCCGTGAAAGCCTTCGGGTCCAGTTCCACCTGCACCGCCATGTTGTCCATGACCCCGCGCGACTCTACGACTATCATGTACTGTTGGGTCACCTCATCTATCTCGCCCAACACATGCTCAACCTGGGACGGGAACACGTTGATTCCACGGATGATTATCATGTCGTCAACCCTTCCAGTCAAACGCTGCAGTCGTGGATGAGTCCGGCCACAGTTGCATTTCTCCCATGTGATACCGCTCAGATCTCCGATGCGGTATCTGATGATGGGTAAGGCCTCTCGCTTGAGCATGGTGAACACCAGTTCCCCACGTTCACCGTCACCGACATGCTCCCCTGTCTCAGGATCCACGACCTCGACGAGGCAGAGATCGCCCCATATGTGTATACCATCCTGCTCCTGACATTCAGTGAACAAAGGGCCTGACAGTTCACTGGCACCATAGCAGTTCTGGGCTTTTATCCCCATCCTGTCCTCGATGTGCCGACGCATGTTCTCGGACCAGGGTTCAGCCCCCAATATGGCAGCCCGCATCCTCGTATCATTACGGAAATCCAAACCCATCCCCTCGGCGACCTCTATCATATGCACCAGATAGGAGGGGGTACAGGCAATGGCCGTCACATTGAGGTCCTTGATCAGGTCTATCTGCTTCTTTGTCCCGCCGGTGCTGGCAGGAACGACGGCGGCGCCGAGCTTCTCCACTCCGTAATGCATCCCCAGGCCTCCGGAGAAGAGTCCATAGCCGTTGCTGACTTGGATCACATCCTTACGACCTAGGCCGAAGGACGCGAAACTTCGTGCCAAGGACTCGGACCAGTTCTCTATGTCGTTGCGTGTGTATCCCACCACGGTAGGCTTACCGGTGGTCCCGGATGAGACGTGATAGCGGATGACGTCCTCCGGCGGGGCGGTGAACAGCTTGTCGGGGTAGTTGTCTCGGAGGTCTAACTTGTTCATCGAGGGCAATCTCACGATGTCCTGCAATGAGCGTATGTCACCCGGTAACACCCCGGCCTCTCTCATACGGGAATGATAGTGTGGTGAGGAATCGTAGAGCCTTGAAACGAGCTCCTTGAGTGAGCTCAACTGCATACGCTCGATATCCTCCCTGCCCATGGTCTCGATCTTGTGGTTCCAGCATTCCATCTGCATTCCTCGTAGAGTGCCGTGACAGGTCATGACACGGTTTTGACACTGAATGGGATGACCGTATTTTATGATATCTCCACGGTCAGCTTGGAAGGGTCAGACTCCCTGCGACGCGGAGCTTTCCACCCTCAAGATGCATTATGGTGGCCTTGTCTCCGGGGAGATGGATTATCAGGTCATCGGCCTTCAAGGAAAGCTTCGGGGAACCCGGCTCACCAGATACCGATAAAACACGGCAGGGCACCATCTGCATCCAATGTCCGAGATGTATGACCATGCCTTCGCGCAGAGGAGCTCTCCAGAATCTGCTGATATCAGCAACGGCGTCGAACTCATCCACGGCGGCGATACGCGGGTCGTCGCTGAGCACATGACCTCTGTCCAAACGGTCGGAGTCTACACCGCGTAAAGCTAAACCGACACGATCCCCCACCGATGCCGTATCAAAGTCGTCATCATGTTTCTGGATCGACCTGAGGTTCACTATTACTCCCAAAGGATGTGCCGTCAGTTTATCGTGCTTCCGTATGGTGCCGTCACTGACCTTTCCTAATACGACCGTCCCGACACCTTTGACGTTGAAATGATGATCCACCGGAACGGTGCCGTGACGTTCCTCCTTCCCCTTTATGGATGCAGCGGCCTCCAGGAGCGACTCGCGCAGGGCGACGGCGTCGTCATCGATGAAATCGTATCCCTCGGCCACGGTACCTTGCAGAAGAGGTGCGATCTGCTCCTTCTGTATGAATCCCTTCAAAAGGATCGCCCCTTTGGAAACCCCTAGGGTGTCCAACATGACTATGGCCTCTCCGAAGAGATGATCCACCTTCTCCACCACGATTATGGCCATATCGGCCAGGGAGCAGGCATAGAACAACGGTGCAAGCCTCTCTGGATATCGAACAGGTTCCACGATGGTTATCTGGGCTTGACCTTTCTTGAGGTCATAGAAAGCCAGGTCGGAGACGCTGCTCTTCTTTGCCAGAGAGGATGAGAAGCCTGGCTGGCCTAGGACTGCCACATTGAGATTCGGCATCAGAAGTCCGCCTATAGGTCCCCTTCGTGCATCAGTTTCACTCCGCGGTCGAGGAGGGTCTTAATGGCCGCCTCGGTGTCGTCGACACGGATGAAGAAGGTGGCACCACCCTTTCCAGAGTAGGCGTAACCATACTCGATGTTTATCCCCGCCTCACCCAGAACGGCAGCGGCCTCGAAGAGGCCACCGGGGCGGTCCTGCATGGGGATGGCTATGACCTCGGTCTCCTTCACTATGATGCCGCGTTCCTTCAGTTTTGCGTAGGCCTTATCAGGCTCGCGCACAATGGCACGGAACACACCGAAGCCACTGGCCTCGGCGATGTTGAAGGCACATATGTCTATACCTTCCTCACTCAGCATCCTGGCAATCTTTGCAAGTCTTCCTGGTTCGTTGTTCACGAACACCGATATCTGCTTTATGACGTGTCTTTGGGGCATTAGAACACCCTCTTGTCTACGACCCTCTTGGCCTTCCCTTCGAAACGGGGTAGCGAGCCGGGGTCCATCAGCTCTACGTTCACGGAGATGTTGAGGTATTTCTTCATATCCGAGTCTATCTTCTTCTTGATGGCCATCATGTCCGCCATCTTGTCGCTGAAGTGGTCGGGTGACAGTTCCACCTGCACGGTCATCACATCGAGGGCCCCTTTTCGGTCCAGGATTATCATGAACTGCTCACCGACCTCGGGGATGTTCATGAGTGTATGCTCGACCTGGGACGGGAAGACGTTGATACCGCGTATGATGAGCATGTCATCAGTCCTACCGCTTATCCTTCCTATACGGGTGGACGTCCTACCGCACTCGCATTTATCCTCAAGCGCGTAGGTGAGGTCTCGTATGCGGTAGCGGATCATCGGCATGGCCTCCTTCTTCAGAACGGTTATCACCAACTCTCCGATTTCTCCGTCAGGAACAGGTTCCTCGGTCTCAGGGTCGATGATCTCCACGATGGCAACATCGCTCCAAATGTGGATGCCGTTACGCTCCTCGCATTCCGTGAACATCGGACCGGAGAGCTCGGAGGTCCCGTATATGTCGTAAGCCTCTATGCCCAGATTATCCTGTATGTGCTGACGCATGCCTTCGGACCAGGGTTCGGCACCGAGGATGGCTTTCCTAAGCTTGGTGTCACGCTGGAAATCTATACCCAGTTTCTTGGCCACCTCGCCCATGTGTATCATGTAGGATGGCGTGCAGGCGATGGCAGTGACATCGAGGTCGATCATGAGTTCCAACTGTCTCTCGGTGTTACCGACGCTGGCCGGCAGGACTGTCGCCCCTACGCGTTCGGCGCCATAGTGGAGGCCGAGACCCCCGGTGAATAGACCGTAACCATATGACACCTGTACGACGTCATCGGTGCCTATACCGATAGAGGTCAGGGCACGGGCGAGGCTGTCAGTCCAGAAGTCAATGTCCTGAGCTGTGTAACCTACTAGGGTGGGTTTACCAGTAGTACCTGATGAAACATGATAACGGACGACCTCTTCGCGGGATGACGTGAACATCTTGGTCGGGTAATTGTCCCGGAGGTCCTGCTTGTGCATGAATGGTAGTTTGCGGATATCCTCGAGGGACTGGATGTCATCGGGATGGACGCCCTGCTCCTTCATTCGGTCGTGATAGAAATTGTTGAAACTATAGAGCCGATAAACCAGGGTCTTCAGCTCCCTGAACTGATGTCTCCTCAGCTCATCCTTGGGCATACATTCCATGCGGGCATTCCAATACATCAGATAGTCCTCCGACACGGATTGCATAACAATGATATAAATTGTCAGCCGAGGAAATGCACAAACCAGTTATATGCACTTGTTGATGGGTCGCTAATGTTCGACCTTGTGGAGAGGGCCGATATGCTGATGGAGGAGTCGAGACTCTTCTCCGCCATCCTGTCCGAGGAATCGGGAGGTAAGGATTCTGGCGCTCAGGCGTTCTCCATGATACACAACAAATCGATGATAACCAAGGAGATACTGCAGTTCTACTACCGATTGTGGACTGGAGGCGTGCGTAAGTACGACATCGATGAGGAGGAGTTGAATGCAGAGATAGCGGAAAGGTCCGTTTATTTGGGAAAGATGCTATTTGTCGATGTTCTCAGCACTATAGAGCATTCCGCCAAGAAGGTCTCTAGACAAGATGGCAATAACGACACCCAGCTTTCCCTGCGGGCGATAATGGACCGGAGCTTGGTAGAAGGTCGTATGACCATCGACCGTAACCGGGAATGGAATGACATCATAACGATGAGGAACCTCGCGGTCCATGACAATTCCATCTCCGATCGCTCCAAAAGATGCGTGATAGGCTCGTTGAGCATATCCATGCGCCCCAACCGGATGATGAAGGGTCCTTTGCACACCTTCATCGAATTGGCAAGGATCTCCAACCAATATTATTACGAGTGGCTGCGCTCCAAGCGCCCCTCACTCAATTCCACCGCCCCAGTGTCTAAGGAAACGACTAAATAGCTCTGGGCCTTAGCACCTGATGCTAGGCTTGACCGGGATGTTCGGCGTATCCTTGTATACCGAAACCGTCGATATGCGGAGGTGACAACGGAGGACGACGTGG
>SKHQ01000020.1 GCA_007116915.1 Candidatus Methanomethylophilaceae archaeon | reverse complement strand
GTCTCAACACTCTTGGGGCGGGCCTCGAAAAGGGCTTTGCCATCCTTTGCCACGAGCTCACCGTTTATGTAGACCTCCTCGACATTGAAGTCCCGGAGATCACTGACAATAACCATGTCCGCAGGCATGTCCAGATCCAGATATCCTCCCTCGAGTTTGTAGTGACGGGAAGGCCAGAGGCTGACCGCCTTTATCGCCCGTAAAGGCTCAACGCCCAACGAGACCGCTTTACTGAGAAGCTTGTCCATGTAGCCGTCGATAATGTCGCCGGCATGCATGTCATCGGTAGCGAGGAAGAACTCGAAGTCATCCGCGATGCCGATGAGGTCCTCCATGTTCTTACAGGCACTGCCATCCCTTATCTGGATGAACATGCCTTTGGAAGCCTTCTCGTAAGCCTCCTCGTAACTGGTGCACTCATGGTCGGTGCTTATTCCCGCTGATATGTACGTCTCCAGATCATCGCCGCTTAACCCGGGGGCGTGACCATCCACGGGCTTACCCCTTGACAATGCGGAATCTATCTTCGACATCACGTCCGGATCATCATTCAGAACGCCGGGGAAGTTCATCATCTCTGCAAGGGCCACTACCTCGTCCCTAGCTAGGAGATTATCTATGTCCTCTGGACCCAAAACCGCGCCCGAACTCTCGAAAGGAGTCGCAGGTACACATGACGGTGCGGCGAAATGGAAACGTAACGGCACACCTTCTCCATCTTCGATCATGAACTCCACGCCGTTGATTCCAAGCACATTGGCAATCTCATGAGGATCCGATATAACGCCGGTCACCCCGTGGGGGACAGCGGCCTCGGCGAACCTCGAAGGCACGAGTAGTGATGATTCAACATGTACATGCGAGTCTATGAGTCCGGGGAGGATGTATCGGTCGAAGGAAACCTTGAGCTCCAATATGTCTACGACCCTTCCCGAATCCACAGTAATTCTGGCAGGATAAATGCGGTCACTTATCACGTCCACCAGGTTGCCTTCTACAATAAGGCTCATGCTTAGTCATCGCGAACCTATGATAAATAAACACTTTGAATGTATTATCATGGTTTTCCCACCAAAATCCCAAACTCCATAAAATGGAGGGCGGATATGGACAACGTGCTGTGCAAAGTGACGTATTTAGACCGCGGCGCAGAAGGTGACTCCATCGAGGTAATTGGTGATGAGATCGCCGAACTCGGAAGACCGGTTTTTGAGGTTAGGGTTTTTATGATATCCTATCATCGAATTATCCTCATATAATATTGCGGTGGATAATGTACTGCGACCGAAGGTGTGTGCGAATGCAGCGAATACATTTTTATCGAGGCTTGGAATGGCCCCTAATATGAACAGCGATCCGTCAAGCAGGATGCCGATTATAGAGCCCGTCCCCGGGTTCAGGAGTCTTATCAGCAGCCTGCGCTTTTTCCCGAGAAGGTTCTGGAAGTTCCCGATTATACGTAATTATGCGATCAGGATCCATCGTGAAAGAGGGGCGGTCCTGGAGACCGATGGCCGCATTGTGTTCACAGCCCTGCCTGACATGGTTGAGGCCTACTCGGCGAAACTGGCAGGGTCCCGCAGCATCATCACCATGATGGGCGGTTCGAGGCTGTTCATAGGCAATGGCACCGTCATAGGGCCCGGGGCCCGTTTCAACATCGGTCCTGAAGCTATTGTACGTATCGGAGGGAGATGTCTCCTCAACGAGAGTTGTACGTTATATTGTCGTGAACGCCTTACCATAGGCGAGGACTGTGCCATATCCTGGGGTGTAAGGATAATGGACACGGACTTCCATGTTTTAGTGAAGGACGGGGTCAGGATGTCAGAAAGCGCCCCCGTCACGATCGGTAATCATGTCTGGATCGGCTCCAACGCCACGATATTGAAAGGCGTCACCGTGGGAGATGATGCCGTGGTCGGTGCCGGTGCGGTTGTGACCAAGGATGTACCTGCGGGTGCCGTTGTGGCCGGGAATCCCGCCAGGACGATACACGAGGACGTGGATTGGCATTGGATGTAGGATTCAATATCATTTTATAAGCGTCTCCTGATTGGGATTGCGATTCAAATGGACCTGGAGGAGAGGTTTCAATTATTGACCAGGAACGTCGAGGAACTGGTCACCGAGGACGAGCTAAAGGAACTGTTAGCAAGTGGACGTTCCCCTCGCGCCTATATCGGTTTCGAGCCCTCTGGACTGGTCCACATCGGCTGGCTGATATGCGCCTCCAAGATACGCGACCTTGTGGACGCCGGCTTCCAAGTGACAGTTTTCTGGGCCGATTGGCATGCCTACATCAATGACAAACTGGGCGGGGACCTTGAGAACATAAGGATCTGCGCCCGTTACATGGAGGACTGCTTCGAGTCCTTGGGGGTGCCCCGCGACAAGGTGGAGTACCGCTACGCCAGTGACATACTTGATGACATGGAGTATTGGGAAAAGGTCATCAAGGTCGCCAAAGCCACATCCTTATCGCGCGTCAAGAGGGCCATGACGATAATGGGACGCGGGGAGGATGACGCTGAGATGGATTCCTCGAAGCTTTTCTATCCCATACTTCAGGCCACGGACATGTTCGCCATGGACATTGACCTGGCATACTCCGGAATGGATCAGAGGAGGGCGCATATGCTTGCCCGGGACGCCGCTGACAAGTTGGGTTGGAAGAAACCCATCGCCATGCACACGCCCCTCCTGCCTGGACTGAAGGGTGGTGACCGGATGAACCCCGCCGCCGCCAAGATGTCCAAGAGCGCTCCTGACAGCGGAATAATGATTCATGACAGCTCCGAGGACGTACAGAGGAAGCTGAAGAAGGCCTACTGCCCTCCGGAGGCCGAAGAGGAGAACAGGAACCCTGTGCTCATGCTCTGCCGTCTCATACTATTCCCTCGCTTGGACAACCTGGATTTCCACAGGTCTGAGAAATTCGGCGGGTCGATCAGCTACGGGGATTACCAGTCACTACGTGACGATTACTTCTCTGGAGCGTTGCATCCCATGGATCTTAAGAAAGGTGTGGCCTCAGCGTTGGAATCCATACTGTCCCCGGTGGACGACTATTTCAAATCCAAACCCGAGAACTACGAGGGTATGAAGGTCGTTCTAAAGTCTTTGGGACGCTGAACGGTCGCGCATATCCCTGAACAGGGACATGGACCTCTTCATGCATATGTGGAGTATCGCCTCCACATCACCCACGCCGGTCATACCGGCGGCGCCACCATGTCCTCCGCCCTCGTTCTGCGTCTCCCCGCCTATTTCATCCAGTATACGTCCCAGATGGAAACCTCCGCGGACCAAATCCTGAGAGCAACGGGCACTGAGACGGAAACGCTCATCACGTTGCGAACCCACGAAGGCCACGTCGGCACCACTGTTCAACAGGGCGCGGCATATCGATGATTCGTAGGAGCTTCCATAGGAAATGGCCACCACATAGTTCCCAACCCTGTCGAACTTTGACCTCGACACTCCCTTCAACACCGCCGCCCTCTCTGAGATGACTGTGTCTGCCCTGGTGACTGCCATGACTTCATCGGGAGCTATGGAATGCTCCTCCATGAGCGATGCGAACCGGTGCATAAGGGCGGCATTGCCGTGTTGGAAATGACCGCTGTCAGTGAGCATGCCGACCATCAGCGCCATGGCAACATCGCGCCCCATATCCAGTCCCGCCTCGTCTATCAGGTCCGCGATTATCTCGGCGCATGAGCTCTTGGAGTCATCACAATGATAGATCATGCCCGGCCAACGTTCGTTAGGCATATGATGATCTATAACCACCGAGCCAGCAGGGACTCCCTCAAGAGGATGCAGCTGTTCGGGCGAGGAGGTGTCAACGACCACGGTGAGTTCGTAATCATCAGGATTGTAAGCAGGTGCGAGCTCTATGTCAAAGGCGTTCTGCAACGATTTCCCCGACCTATCGAGGCCTCCAGGGGCATGGATGTCCGCAGGAGGGAAACACTCGGACAACGCATAGGCTGAACCGAGGGCGTCAGGGTCGGCGTTGCTGTGTATGAGGATCGCTTTGCGGCTGCCTGTCAAGGCGTTGATGAGCTCACGCATGATGTTCTGATGTCCACAGGGTATTTTGTTGTTTTGCAGTTAAAGTAAATGGAAAGAAGGTCATCTCTTTCTCATGAGCCTGCCCAGTGGCCCGCCGCTGAGAGTGGTTGCCAGTCCGGTCAGAAGTATGTCAGATTTGTACAGTCTCACGGTTACCATCACGGTCGCCAGGTTGAAGGCCACCAGATAGGCTATCCCGTAGTATACGAGTTCGTAGTTGCCCATGATCATGTTGTTCATGGCCATCATGGGATGGGTGAACGGTATGATGAACAGTACGACCTGCGCCATCAGAGGCAGATTTACGAAATCGGTGAACATGACCACGAAGAACGGTATTACGGCGAGAAAGCTGATGGGTATCGTAAGGCTCTGTGCCGCCTTGTAGTTCTTGGCGAATGCTCCCAGTATCATACATAATCCGAGGGCGCACAGGATCGCCAATGCCACCATAAGGCCGACTATGGCGGTCTCCGTGATGCCCAGCTTCAACTCGGCCAACTCCATATCCTGAGCCATGGACATAAGGCCCTCCATGTAGTAGTTCATGCCCAGCATGTAGACTCCGGCGAAGATCAGACCGACAATCGCGGATCCGATGAGCTTACCGCTCACGATTGTAGTCCGGCTCACAGGGAGGGTCAACAGAGTCTCCAGGGTCTTGTTCTCCTTCTCCTGTCCCATTGAGGAGATGATTATGCCTCCCAACATCACGATGACGATCATGATTAGAAGGGGCATCATAAATGACTGCCCTTGCAGGAAGGCGGACACCTCGGCGGGGCCCACTCCGACCAGCTCCTTGTCGCCGAGGAAGGTGGTCGATTCGTAACTTATGGGAGAGGTTATGATCCCAGAATCCTCCCCTGGCATCCCGGATTCGATGAGCTTATGGGTGGTCTGGGTCGATACGTTAATGATCATCATGTCAACAGGCGCGGTGGACATGGAGCTGAACATTCCCGCGCCCACCATGTTCCAGTAGATGGTGATATTGGCCCGGCTGCCGTTCTCAATGGTGCTGGAGTAGTCAGAACCTATCACAATTGTGGCCATTGCACCTTCGGCTTTCATCTCTGCCAAGGCGGCCTCGATATCGGATTCTTCTGAACTGTAGAATACAAGAGGATCGTCGAAATCCGCAAGCACGTCGAGATATATCTGTGAGAAATCCCCATCATCCATGTTCACCATGGCGATTTTCGGTGGAGCGGTCAGAGCATCCTCCACCGCTCCGCCCGTGAGGCCTCCCAATGATGCGAAGAGTAGGGCCACTATTACTATCGGCAGTATGGTGGCTGGTGTCAGGAGCTCACGGAGCTCCTTCTTGATCAGGCTCAGTATGTGACTCATCCCTTCACCACCTTCGTGAACACATCTTCAAGATTGGTCGTGTTGTAACGGCGCTTGAGGTCGGAAGGGGTGCCTTCAGCGACTATCTTCCCTTTGTTGATAAGGGCCACGCGGTCACAGAGGTGCTCGACCTCGAACATGTTGTGTGAAGACAAAAGTATAGTCACTCCCGAACGGGCCATCTCCTTGATTATCTGACGTATCTCCGACGCATTGACCACGTCCAGCCCGGAGGTCACCTCGTCCAGGATGGCGAACCGGGGATTGGTCATTATGGCTCGGGAAATTAGAAGACGCCTCGTCATTCCCTTGGAATAGGTGTCGACCTTGCTGTCTATACGTTCATTGAGACCGGAAATCTCGATGCCCCGGACAACCATCTTCCGACGGTCCTCTCCGTTGGCGAAGAAACTAGCGATGAAATCCAGGTACTGGCGACCGGTAAGGTTCTTGTAAGCTCCTGCATCCTCAGGAAGGTAGCTGATTATGCGGCGCACCTCGTTCGGTTCCTTGACGACGCTCTTCCCATAGACGACCAGATCGCCGGAGGTCACGGTGAGCAGGGTCGATAGCACACGGAGGGTTGTTGTCTTACCGGCTCCATTGGGGCCTATCAGTCCGAAGATCTCACCATGCTTGACGTTGAAACTGATCCCATCCACTCCCACATGCTTACCGTAGGATTTGTGGAAATCCCTCACTACCAGTGCATCCATGTAAACTCCTTGTCCTCACCGTTGGTTGACAGCTCTGACCCGACGGGATATGAACAGCAAAAAATTACGAGGTATTTATATTATTCTAGAAAGGAATGGAAGTAAAGGATTTATTAGGGGTTTGTCGGGACTCAGTTGCCCTGTCCGCCGCCCAGGGACCTGTTGATGGTCTCCTGGAGGTTCTGGAACTTCTCGCGGAGGGTCTTCTCCTGGCGGTCCAATGCCTTGACGCGTATCTCAAGGGTCTCTTTGGACTCCTCCAGGTCGTTCTTGACCTTCTCCTTGTCCTGCACCTTTATCAGAAGCGATCCGACGCTACGAAAGACGTCGGAGTCGGCGGGAGTGGATGCCAGCTCTTCCAAGGTCCTCTCCATCTCCTTCATCTGAGCGTCCATCTGATATTTCTGAGAGCTCACTGACTGGAGTTGTTGCTGGACCTGCTGGAACTGGGTTATCTGGTTCTGGAGTTGGGGGCTAATATCTTTCATTTTTCGTCACCTGTCAATCCGTTTATGTCCTCTGTAATCCTGATCCATCCCAGGTAGGAGTTGAGTGCCGCCCTCAGGGAGGAGATGTCCTCCGCTTCGAACTCCAGTGTCAGCCTGCCGTTTTCCGCACGACCACTCACGCGGCTGCGCGGGACCTCCCTTCCCATCTCCGGGCTGAGGGAGGATAGGACGGCTTCGGCATCACTGGAGTCCATCAAGAGGGTGGCCTTCAACATGATCGTACTAGCGGCCCCTCAACACCTTCTTGACGTTCGGCCTGTCCTTGTAGAAGATCTTCGATCCGCACTTCTCACACTGAAGGCCCAGGGCGTTGACGGTCCTTATAGGCTCGTTGCATTTTCCGCATCTGTACAATCACATCACCTCGGTGGGGATCATTTCTCGGACACCCGGGAAATGAGTTTCCTGGGCACGGGGGTGTACGCAGCGGCGGCGAACTTGGTATCGCAACGCCTGCACAGCCATATGCCGGATCCCTCACGCTTCACACTCTCGTGGTGGCAGGACGGGCACTCATGTTTTTTCTTCTGTATGCTCTCTATGTCCCTGACCCTCTTGCGGACCCTGACCCCGTATCGGGGACCGAACCTTCCAGAGCTTCCCGCCTTGACTGTCCTCTTGGCCATTTGAATCACCCAATGATTTTTCTGATCTCCTCACCCTTCTCG
>SKHQ01000052.1 GCA_007116915.1 Candidatus Methanomethylophilaceae archaeon | reverse complement strand
GAGATTTGAACTCGCGGCCTCTACCATGCCAAGGTAGCGATCTTCCAGCTGATCTACCAGCCCGTTAATTCGGGGAAAAGACTTGATGTAATTAAAGGTTGTGTTAGAACTCACTATCCAAACGACTCTGGAAGCGGTGTGATTCACCAGGTATGTTGGTCGGATATTTACCGGTCACACAAGCTAGACATAGGTCGTTCTCCGGTAAGTCCAAGGCCTTGACGAGACCGTCCTTGCTTATGTAGCCCAAACTGTCGGCGGTGATTAGTTGGGCTATCTCCTCCACGTTGCGGTTTGTGGCAACGAACTGATCGCGTGACTTCATATCCACGCCGTAATAGCAAGGAGATATGATGGGCGGGCATCCGATGCGGACATGCACCTCTGAGGCACCTGCTTTGCGCAACATCTGCACCAACCTCCGGAGGGTGGTTCCGCGGACTATACTGTCATCGACCACCACCAATCTTCTGCCCTTGATCGTCGATTTGATAGGATTGAGTTTCAAGGAAACGGCACCTTCCCTCTGCTTCTGATCGGGGAGGATGAAAGTCCTTTCGACGTGACGGTTCTTCATGAAACCCTCCTCATAACTGATGCCTGAAGCCTCGGCGAAACCGAGTCCGTGGGCTCTGCCGGAGTCGGGCACCGGTATGACCACATCAGCATCCACCGGACACTCCTGAGCCAATATGGCACCGATATTACGGCGCACCTGGTAGGTCTCCCGGCCGTCCATTATGGAATCGGGACGAGCGAAATAGACCCACTCGAACATGCAATGGGCCTTGTTCCCGGCGCTGCGCGACGGTGCTATCTTTATGGATTCTGTGGTGATCTCAACTATCTCCCCGGGAGCAACGTCGCAGACGAACTCCCCTTGGAGGACATCGACCACAGCACTCTCTGATGCCAAGAAGTAACCTTCCGGCAACTTACCCACACAGAGAGGGCGGAAACCGTAGGGATCACGTACCCCGAACACCCGGTCTCCTATCATGATGGTCAGAGAGTAAGCACCATCGATTATGGATGTGACGTTCTTTATGGCCTTGACAGGGTCATGGAAACAATTGGGCTCTTTGGATAGGAGACGGAGGATTATCTCTGAATCGGAATCCGTCAGGAACGCCCACCCCTTCTGCAGGTACTCGTTGCGCAGCTCGTCGGCATTGGTTATGTCGCCGTTGTGAGCCAAAGCCATCTGACCATGCAAAGTATCGACCGTTATGGGCTGGGAGTTCATCGATGCTTTGGACCCAGCAGTGGAATAGCGCACATGGCCTATTCCGATCATGCCGTCCATTGCCAGGATCTTCTCCGGCAAGAACACCTCATGGACCAGGCCGGGACCTTTCACAGTCTCGATAGACTCACCATCGAAATAAGAAACGCCCGCGCTCTCTTGACCGCGGTGCTGTATGACACGTAAT
The DNA here is from genome assembly GCA_007116915.1 of Candidatus Methanomethylophilaceae archaeon. Classification (GTDB taxonomy): domain Archaea; phylum Thermoplasmatota; class Thermoplasmata; order Methanomassiliicoccales; family Methanomethylophilaceae; genus PWHV01. The sequence continues at coordinate 6,007 of SKHQ01000052.1, read as the reverse complement.
GCTTTGAAAATATAGGGAGTTATGTTGGTGTTTAGAGCGAATCCTACTACCCCGCAACTGTGCTTGGGTCCGCTCATGAAAAATCCACGCTAGTGGGTCTTTGCCCAGGCGTAGTTCCTCATCTTGGTTGTCTTGCCGTGGCCACAGGAGGCGCACTCTCCCTTCCGAGCATGGAAGGAGTGCTTTCCGCAACGGCGGCAGGGGATATGCGTCTTATGGTTGTTGTGTTTTCCCTTTGAAGGAGTACCTTTAGTCATCTTCCTCTCCTCACGGTGATATGTATATGACGTTGTCCCCACGGACAATGGCGACGTCCATCTTCCTGACAGACTCCCCTGCGACCAGTTCCTCAGCGTTCTTGAGGACCAGGTTCATGTGGGGGTCGTACCCATCCAGGACTCCCCGGTACTCCCTCTTGGCCTTCAGCTCAACGATTACATGGCTGTTTATGGACTGATTGAGTACAGACAAAGGTTTCCTCATTTGGGCACCATTCTGCCGATACCTAGTTGAGTATTTGAAGTTATTGGTGTATGCCAGCATCCAAGGTCCGCAGTACAACCAGCACTTCGTTACAATTCAGATGAAGGCCCCTATCGTAGGGGCATCGAGACGGTCCATATCATAGAATATTATCGCCTCTCTGATGCCTTCCCTGTCCATCGCATAACCATGGAAATGGGACAGCATGGATGCCCTCCATAGCAGATCTATGATCGTCACCGCCAGCATGCCGAAGTAGACGTTTGATAGATGATCCGCGTAACCGTACATGTCCACCAACTGACAGGCGTTCCCCATGACGCTGTCCCGCCCGTTCAATATGGAGACGTAACGTAGAAGCTCCTCCTCACCGTCCGGGGTCAATGGCAGCAGTCCGACCTGCTCCCCACTCACGAAACCGCGATGGTGCAGGTCACCTTCATCGTCCAAGACCTTCCACTCCACGCCCTTGGACGAGGACATGTAGAGGTTCCAGGACCAATCGGGGGCACAGTATACCGGGACGTTCACCGGATCCTCCGAGTCCATCGAGGCCAACGCAGCCTCCCGGGCGGCCTCCTCCATCTCATCAGCGTCATAATCAAGTTCACGACTGTCTAGGGATTCCAAGATGACCTCTATGTCATCATTGGCGGCGAGCATCAACTGTCCCAGGAAACCGAGGTCCTTGAAACGTTCAATCCGCCCCCTTACCTGTTCCCTGAGGGACTCGGGCTCGGCCCAGACTCCGGCGGCCTCACAGTTGGCACGGAACTCCTGATAGACACGTTTCGATTGGCGAAGGGTTGTGGCGACCCGGTCCTCATTCAATGCCACCAGACGTGTCGCCTCCTCCTCAGCAGTTATGCCCGCGGGATCCCATACCATTCGGCAGGAGAGGTCGAGTTCGACCGAAAGTCTCTCACCCACATGAAAATGGAAGGGGAACATGCTGCAGAAATGAGGGCGTTGCTCGTACGAACTGCAGCGCCTGTCCTGAAGGAGGGCGCATGAACCGCGACCCTTCTTCAATGCCAAAGCGAGATGTTTGTGTGGCGTGGTCTTACGGACCACGTGCTTGGAGTGGTTGCGGCGGAAGAAAACCGCCTCTTCGGGAAGGATCTCCGGTTGACAGAGACAGCAGAGTCCGCAGCGGTCAGTGCAGTCGTATCTCCAACCTTTCAATGTATCCATGACAGTCTCAAAGCGGCTCATCCTTGATGTCCCTCCCTATGGTCTCCCCGCAGGGTTCGCCCCCCTTTAACTGTATCTCCCCATGCATAATCACGGTCTGCGGGAAAATCGCCTCCATACCTTCGTAGGGGGTCCATCCGCATTTACTGTAAAGTCTCGATCCTTCGATGGTGCTCATCTCCCGTGGATCATAGATGGCTAGGTCGGCCATCATTCCCTCCTCAATCCGGCCTTTAGGCACATTGAACCGGCGCGCTGGCTCCTCACAAGCCATCCTCACCAGGGTGGCCAAGGGGATATCGTTCCTTTTCACGGCGGCCATCATCAGAGGGAACATTGTCTCCACCCCCGGGACTCCAGATGGACATATGTCGAAATCCTCGGACTTCTCATCGACCGTGTGTGGTGCATGGTCACTCCCGAGCATGGTCGCCTTTCCCTGGGCCACGGCACGATACAAAGCATCCTTGGCGAGCGGTTGTCGCAGGGGAGGGTTCACCTTTCCGCGTGCTCCCAGGGGGGATCCGATGTCCAGTAGCATATGGTGGGGGGCCACCTCACTGCTCATGCCCGCCTCGGTAGCCATGTCCAGGATCTCCGCGCGCGTCACATGGCATATGTTCACTCCTTTCGCCCCCAGTGCGATCAATCTCCTGACGGCATTGAACTCCGCATCGGCGGGACGGTTGCGGAGGTGGTCCTTGAGCGACCCTGCCTCCTCATGGAATATCATCGAATCGTCCTCGGCATGTACGGATACCGGAACGTGGAGAGCTTCTGCCTTACGCAACATCCGGTGGATGCTCTTGTCATCGTTGTCCAGCAGGGACCCGGTGGTGGACCCCATGAATATCTTCAGGCCGGCAACGTGGGGAGCCATGGCCTCCAAACGCCGCGGCAGGTCCGTGGTAACGAACATGCCGTAATCAACATACGACCTTCCGCGGACGATCCTCTTCTTGTCCTTCAGGACGGCCAAACGGTCAGTGGGGGGAAAGGTGTTGGGCATGTCCAGAACGGTGGTGACCCCGCCGTGCAATGCGGCCAGTGAGCCGCTGCTGAAATCCTCCTTGTTGGTCATTCCAGGCTGACGGAAATGGACATGGGGATCCATTGCCGCCGGCAGCACGATACGATAACCCGCGTCGATTTTGGTCTCTCCGCGCAGGACCTTCTTGACGGCGACTATCCGGCCATTCTCAATGCCTACGCAACCCTGCTTGAGCTCCCCGTCCAGGAAGAGCCTGCCCTCTACTACAAGATCGATCATGATAAGTTTCCTACCATCTCCACCTCTCCCCGGGGCTCGCTCTCCGTGAAGATTATGCTCTCAAAACTGAAGAGCTCGGCATCCTTCCAATCCTTCGGCTTGAGGCCGGCCTTACGACAGAGGTTCTCCAGATACTCCTCGGCATCCCAGCCCCATTCCACCGGCACCTGTGGGAGAAGAAGACCACGATGGCCACCCCTCTCAATTATCAGGCCATCGCGTCCGACAGTTATAGAATGAAGAATTGTCGCCGGGTCTTCGGCCTCCAATCGCTTTGGTGGAGTCAATATGCTGACCTCCACTGTTATGCGTTCGACCTCATCCTCCCGCAACGGCGGGAATCTCGGGTCCTGGCAGGCGCCGAGCGCAGCACGTATGATGGCATCGCCAAGACTCATCACCGGTTCGGGGATGCCTACACAACCGCGCAACTGTCGAGCGGGATGGGTGTGTAATGTGACGAAGGCCCCGGCTAGGATATTGAAATCGGAGGGGATGTCGGCATCGGGAGCGCTGCCTCTGACATATGAATCTATGACCTGCCTCGCCAACGCCACCGCTTCTTTACCGACTTTTTCGTCCAACCCTATATTCAACCCAGCTCCACCTTGGAGATTTCGTCGTCCTTACGGTGCTTACAATAGGGGTTATGGGCGCAGAAGGCTTCTTCGATCACGAACTGGACGTAGTCCTGTGTGATGTCGTTTGCCTTCTTCATCTGTTCGGGCATGGGTAGATTGCGCATGATGTTCTCGAATGCCATGGCAAATTCCACACCAGCCCTTATGAAATGTCTCTGTGTGTCGCGGCTGGTAACCGCTCCAACGAGCTGCTTGGCGAAATCCTTCGCCTTGTTGTCCTGACACCCTTTGCACTCACAGCCCTCACCGTGCGTTTTATCGTTGTGCTCGTGCCCCTTTTCGCTCTCGTCATGATGGGTCATTGGTTGTCACCTCTCTTGAATTTCACTAGCAGGCGGTTGTCTTTGAGTTCCGCTCCCGTCATCTCCAGCTTGGCCAGTGACAGGGGCAGGATTATGTTGCGCTTGTGATTCCCCACCTGCACAATGAGGATATCTCCTTGTTTATTATAAAGTTCCACTTGTTCCTTGGTGGAAAAGGGCATCTTCAATGCCATGATGTGATGTTCGTCATCATCCCAGAAAGCGATCGGACTCTCATTGGCCAGCAACACGCTGGGATCGCTGTCTCCGAACAGCATGTCGGCCACCATTGAAAGCTTCTTGTCGCCGATGAGTTCGGTAGCCATCTGATATGACTCCAGTATGGGCATGGGATCGAAGGCCTCATGGATAATTTCGACGTAGCGTTTCTGCTCCTCTATCTTCTCGGCGAAGTATCCTCCCGCCTCACCCTCGGGCAACAGGCGGTTGAGTATCAGGCACTCCACGGTCAGCCCGTACAGGCACATGTAGGTGTAAGCACGCTTGGTCTCGTTGATGACCATCCTCTCCGGGTTGACTACCAGACGGATTGTGGTCTTTTCGCTATCCTGTATGAGCGTACGGACCTCTATCATGCGGTTGCTGATACTTTGCATGCTCTTGAGGAAACCATCGGAAGGGAGCGGTATATCCACCATCTTACCCACGGTGAACCTGGCCATGCTAATGACCCGCCTGAGAATAGCGTAAAGCTTATCGATGTACCATTGTGACACATCGGGGAAGCTTAGAAGCCTCAAGGTCTCAGCGGTAGGGGCGGTGTCCATGATGACCACATCATACTGGTCGTTCTGCTGGAAATCCCAGAGATAGAACAGAGCGGACATCAGCTCCATACCCGGAAGAACTGCCAACTCCTTGGATGATATCGTGCCCATTCCCTGTGACTTTAGGAGGTCGCTGATATAGCCCTCGATCTCCTTCCACCGTGTCTCCATCTCATAGAGGATGTCTATCTCGATGGCATCAAGATTCTCATCGATATTCTGGATCTTGCCGGATAGCTGCATCTCCAGTGAATCCGCCAGAGAATGGGCGGCATCAGTGCTCATGACCAGAGTCCGGTGTCCCATCTTGGCGGTGCGTTTGGCGGTGGCGGCGGCGACGGAAGTCTTCCCCACGCCTCCTTTGCCGGTATAAATGATGACTCTCATCTAATCGTATGAAAAGGATTGTGTCTATATATCAATTATTTGACAATGACGAATAATTTGTAAGAAATGGGAGTGCCGGGGACGGGGTTCGAACCCGTGACCTTCGGATTTCCCTGGAAGAGGTCCAAGAACCTGAACCCTATGAGTCCGACGCTCCACCAGGCTGAGCCACCCCGGCAGGGGGTTTGTTGGGGTTTGGGTCCTAAGCGGACTCTTCCACCGGAGTCTCGGCTTCCTCGACGTCGGCCTCGGGCTCCTCCTCAACGGGAGGGTCGAGAGACTCGGGGATTCCCTCTCCGGTCTGGAGGATTTCCGTCTTGCTTATCTCCACCCTCTTGATGGGGACAATTATACGGCAGGACCGGGCGAGGTCGCGGGCCATGTCACCGGATATGACAGCTTTGACCAGCTCAGAGACGGTCATCTCTTTGGCCATATCCTTTACGGTCTCATCCATGATGACACGTATGGCGGACTCCTGAGAGGACTGTATGCGACGGTCGGCGACGCTCATGGGCTTGACCCTGACGACGAAACCGTCCTTGGTTGTGACATCGATTACGTGATCGGTCTTGGTCCTCTTCCTTCGGGTAAGTCTCCTGACGTAATCGTTGGTGAGATTGTGACCTACGAAAACAGTTCGGGCATCACTGCCCTCCACATCACTGATCTGGAATCTGAGCTTGATGTGCATCTTGGAGAAATCTCCAGTTAGATCGTGCACAGTTACCTCAGCGGTGCGGCCCATAAGAAACGCAGGGTCTGCACTGGGTGTCTCGCCGATCTCCACCTCATTGAACATGCGTGGAGCATGCAGCGTATACCATTCCTTTGACTTCCACTTGTCCCTGATTTTACGGGATGCACCTTTACCTTTCTTAACAGCCATCGAGATCCTCCATCTCAAGCAATCTGGTGATTATGTGTTCATATTAAAAGGTT
>SKHQ01000018.1 GCA_007116915.1 Candidatus Methanomethylophilaceae archaeon | reverse complement strand
GGAAGGCATGCCGGTGTGTTCGACGCACCGCGCAACATCCTCAAGAAGATCAAGGGGCTGGAGTTCGTGGAGATGGAGCGCAGCCGCGAGAACTCCCGCTGCTGCGGTGCAGGAGGGGGCTACAAGAGCGCCTTCAACGACTTCGCGGTCAACGTGGCGGCCGAGAGGGTACGTGACGCTGAGGAGATCGGCGCGGAGATAATCGCCACCGCCTGTCCCTTCTGCGTCCTGAACCTCAAACAGGGCGCCAAGAAGATCGGCTCAGAGGTCAAGATCATGGACATCTCGCAGCTTCTGTTGCAGGTGACCGACCCGGTCGAGTGAAACCCTTTCAAAAACCCCCTTTCTCTCTCTCTTTTTTCGATATTATTAATCGCTTCAATTCATATCACGGTTCATGGATGAAGGCGGTCGGCATTCAAAGTCGGTCCCAAAGCGTTTCCTAACCGCTGATTTCCACGAGTATCTCGGCAAGTGGATTCCGCTCTCGATAGCCGTCGGCATAGTCGGCGGTCTGTTCTCGGTAGGATTTCAGGCGCTCATCGTCCTGATCAGCGATTTCGCATCATCCACCAGCCTTCCGTGGTACTTGATAATCCTGGTACCTGCGGCCGGGGGGTTGGTGGCGGGCCTCATACTCACCGCCTTCCCCCAGGCCCGCGGTTTCGGTAACGACGAGGTAATAGATGCAATCCATCACCGCGGCGGGAGGTTGGACTGGCGGCTCGTCCCCAGCATCCTTCTGGCCTCCTCCTTCACCATCGGCTCCGGCGGAAGTGCCGGCAGGGAGTCTCCAGCGTCATTGATAGGTGCGGGCATATCGTCCGTCATCGGTGAGCGTTTCGGCCTCAGCCGTTCGGACATGCGCATACTCATAATCGCCGGTACCGCTGCTTGTTTCTCGGCCTTGTTCAAAGCCCCTCTGGGGTGTGCTGTCTTCGCTCTGGAGATACCGTACAAGAACGACATCGAGTCCCGAGCGGCGATTCCGGCCCTGATGGCAAGCATAGTCGGATATCTGATGGCGGTATCGGTGTTCGGCCTCGGACCGTACATGGACGTGTCCGATGTCGCTTTCAGCCTCGACCATACCGCATTGGCCATCGTGGCAATCGTCGGGGCATTGGCCGGCCTGGGGGGCATCGCCTTCATAACCCTGTTCAAAGCCACCAGAGGACTGTTCTCCAAGGTGCGGATGCCTTTCGCCGCCAAGGTCGCCCTGGGCGGCCTACTGACAGGAGTGGTTGGGCTGGCCGCACCGGAGGTTCTAGGTCTGGGTGAGGCGACAATGGCGGGCATGATAAACGGCGGCGCCTTGGCCTTGTCCGCCCTGGCGCTGCTGCTGGTCGCCAAGATGTTGGCGACATCGCTCACGGTGGGCTCCGGAGGGGCGGGAGGTGTCTTCTTCCCATCCCTCTTCATCGGCGGGACGATCGGTGCACTGACCGCCACCGCCCTGGGCCTTGCGGACACGGGACTCTATGTGGTCGTCGGCATGGGTGCGATGATGGCTGGCGTGACCAAGACGCCCATAGCGGCACCGATCATGATCACCGAGATCGTCGGAGGTTACGGTGTGCTGATACCGGTGATGATCGCTTCCGTTCTGGCCTATATCCTCACCGGAGACTACAGCATATACCAGAAACAACTCACAAGACGCCAGTTCAGATTCGACATCAGCACCCTGGGGCAGATCCGGGTGGAGGACATGATGAGGACGCCGGTCATAGCGATGCGGGGAGGGATGACCGTGACCGAGGCGCTGGTTACAGCAGGACGTGAGGCTCACTACATCTACCCTGTTGTCGACACTGAGAACCGCGTTATAGGGCAGGTCAAGGGAGAGGTTCTGAGAAGGATCGCGGATAGCGCCCCTGGGGCCTTGGTGGAGGATATCATGAGCCTCTTCTTCCAACGGATACCGTCGGACATGGAAGGGGTCAACGCTTTCGAGCGGATGAACTCCAGTTGCTACCCGCAGGCCATAAGGTTCATGGTCGTGGACCCCGCGGACGGTGAGACACTTGTCGGAATCCTGTCAAGGATCGACGTGCTGGAGGCCATGGAGAGCCTGGACGAATGGCACCACAGCTGAGGTCTCCGACAAGGTATTATCCAAGTACGTTCTTCAAAGCGGGCCGGGGTCGTTTTTCGAACCGCGGTAAGGTGCAGGAGAGTTGAGTCGGTCATGGAAGAAGGTCCCGACAGAAGGGTCTGTATAATCTCCTCGGTCGAAGAACCGAGTCTGGCAGGGATAGCTCCAATAAGGGACATGGTAAACCTGTTCACTGAGACCCACGGCCACATAATCCTTGTGACATCAGAAAGGCTCGTGGAGGCGATGGCGGGGAGCAGCGATAAGCTGGAGTGTTTCATTGTGAACCGCCATAGCAATGGACAGATGCCCAACCGCCTGGTTCAGTATGTCCTCTCCCAGTTCCGCAACGCGAAGGTGATGTTGTCAGTGGCCGATAGGACGGATGAGTGGTTCTTCTTCGTAGGAGGGGACACCCAGTTCATCCCTGCCCTCTTGGCCAAACTATCGGGTAAGCCGACGCATCAGATGTTCGGGGCGGCGTCAAAGGAGACCATGAAGACCTACGGCCGGGGTTCCGGAATTCTTGTACCTCTCCTCAGTTTTGCATCGAACATCAACAGCGCCCTGGCCACCCAGCTCATCGTGTACTCCGAGCATAATCTGCGCGAGTACGGACTGGAGCCATTCCGTGACAAGACGGTGGTGAATCATCGTCACGTAATAGATTTCCAGAGATTCCGGCCGTTCGTTAAGTTGGATGAAAAGGAAGAGGTTGTGGCCTTCATGGCCAGGCTAGCCCATGAGAAGGGCATCCTTGAGTTCCTGGACGCGTTGCCTGAGGTGCTGAAATCAAATGATAACTGCAAGGTCAAGATATATGGCACGGGGAGTCTTGAGCAGGAGGTTTCAAAGCGTGTGAAGGAACTGGATGCCGACGAACGGGTGGAGTTCGTGGGTTGGGTCCACCATAAGGATATGCCTGACCATCTTAACGGGATCAAGTTACTGGTGATGCCTTCGTATGCAGAGGGGCTTCCCAATGTCATGCTGGAGGCCATGGCCTGCGGCGTGGCTGTTCTGATGAACCCGGTGGGCGGGATACCCGATGTGATTAAGGACGGTGACACCGGTTTCCTGATGGACGGCAACTCACCGGGGACAATCTCAAAACGCATCCTAGAGGTGCTTGAAGACCCCGCCCTGGAATCGGTTTCTCTGCGGGGGAAGACCTTTGTGGAAAAAGAGTTCACATTCCAGCGCCAGGTAGAGAAATGGCGGCGGCTTTTCTATTGATTTTCGGGCCCTACAACTTCGTTGCGGGGTTCGACACCTTGAAATAGTCATTAGCTCTGGATTCAAACCGGCCGATGAGTTTCGACATCCTTGACCAGCGTATAGTGGGGCATCTCCGTGCGAGGGGGATCGTCACACCCTCCCCTCCGCAGAGGGATGCCATGCCTTTGCTTCTAGCGGGCAAGCACGTTCTGGTCATCGCCCCCACTGGCATCGGAAAGACAGAGGCGGCCATGCTGCCGGTCTTCGACAGTATCCTCCGCACCGGAGGAGAAGGAATAAGGTGCCTGTACATCACACCCCTGCGGGCACTGAACCGCGACATGCTGCGACGCCTGGAGGAGATGGGGCATGAGTTGGGAATCACGGTCGGTGTCAGGCACGGGGACACATCCCCCGCAGAAAGGGCGAGACAGTCGCGTATACCTCCACAGATACTGATAACGACGCCCGAGACTCTTCAGGTGTTGTTCACCGGCAAGAGGCTGAGGGAGCATCTGCGGAACGTCCGCCACGTGGTGGTGGATGAGATCCACGAACTGGCCTCCAACGAACGCGGCGCCCAATTGGCCATCGGTCTTGAGAGGCTGGTGGGATTTAGTGGCGAGTTCCAGCGCATAGGCCTCTCCGCCACCGTCGGCGACCATGATTGGACCCGGCGATACCTGGAGGGCATGGGCAGAAAGGCGGAGGTCCTCTCCTACAAGGTCACCAAGGACGTCGTCCTCAACGTGGAGGCCCCCGGGAAGGACGAGGGCGATGAGAAATTGTCAGAGGAACTCCGCGCCGACCCGGACATGATCGCCATGATGAGACTGGCCCGGGAGCATATCGAACGCAGCCGTTCATGCTTGTTCTTCGTCAACACCCGTGAGGCCGCGGAGGTCATCTCCGCCCGCTATCACCTCTGGGACGAGGCGTTTCCGCTCGGAGTGCACCACGGGTCCTTGTCCAAGGAGATACGTGTCGAAATGGAGGAGCGGTTCAAATCCGGTGAACTCAAAGCACTCGTTTGCACATCCTCCTTGGAACTGGGTATCGATGTTGGCAGAACCGACATGGTCATCCAGTACAACTCTCCGCGACAGGCATCGAGACTGGTGCAGAGGATAGGACGGGCGGGGCACAGCATGGACCAGGTGACCAGAGGTTCGATACTCGCCACCGACCCTGATGAGCTGTTGGAATCGATGGTCATCGCCCGCCGGGCCATGGCCGGAGACATGGAAATGGAGGTGGCTAGACCATCGCCGTTGACGGTGGTCGCCAACCAGCTCATAGCGATGACCATGGATAGCGCTGTGGCGATCGATGATGCCTGGAAGATTATCCGCCGCGCCACCACTTTCAGCACCCTTGACCGGGAGACATTGGACAGGATAATCGAACAGCTCGCATCCATCTCACTGATATACGTCGAGGACGGACGCTACCGTCGCAGCCGGAAGGGCATGAAGTACTTCTACGACAACATCTCGATGATACCCGATGAGCGTACGTTCCTGATACGGGACATAGGGACGAGAGGGATCGTGGGGACTTTGGACGAGAGCTTCGTCATGAGTTTCGCCGAGCCTTTCGCCACATTCATTGCCCAAGGACGAAGCTGGAGGATCGTGGAGATACGGGAGGACGAGCTGCTGGTGGAGAGGGTCGGTGACATCGGATCGGTCCCCTCCTGGATAGGTGAGGACATCCCAGTCCCCTACGGCGTGGCGAGGGAGGTAGGACGACTGCGCCGCACCGGTGACTTTGACGGATACCTCGGTGACGAAAACGCCAAGACCACTGTGCGGGAATACCTCGACAGGCAGCTGAAGGACGGTGCGATGCCCTGCGACACATTGTTGACTATCGAGAGCGGCGATAAGATGGCGATAGTGAACTCCTGTCACGGCAGCAAGGTCAACGACACCGTGGGAAAGATACTCTCCGTTCTGCTATCAGCACGTTTGGGTGATGGTGTAGGAGTCACCGTCGACGCTTACCGCATCATCCTGGAGCTTCCATCGCGGGTGGATGCGCGGATGATCTCCGACACCTTGATGTCCATAAAACCCGAGGCCCTGGAGGGATTGTTGCGCCTGGTGGTAAAGAACTCCAACATACTCAAGAGGCGCTTCGTCTACGTGGCGAAGAAGTTCGGTATCGTCGACCGTGACGCCGACTACCGCTACATGCGCATACAGCGACTTATGGACGTCTACGAAGGCTCACCGGCCTACGAGGAGACTGTTGACAAGGTCTTGAAGGAGGATATGGATGTGGAGAACACCACCGACTTCTTCCGTCGCCTTCAGGACGGGAGCCTGGAGGTCGGAGTGGGCCGCATCGGCACCGTAGGACGTGCGGGTATACGGAGCATCAAGGACCTGGTCCAGCCGGCGAGGGCGGACCGCTCCATCCTGATGGCGTTGAAGAGACGTTTGGAGGAAGAGACATTGCACCTCAGTTGCCTGAGCTGCCGTGGCCAATTCCGCCAGCCGGTCGCCGATGCTCCTCGCAGCGTTAAATGTGTCAGCTGTGGCGGCCAGATGATGGCTGCTCTCAAAACCTATGAGCGGGACAACATCGACCTCTTGAAACAAAAGGAGCCGAAGGGCTCCGCCAAGACGGAGATAAAACGGATGGTCAAGAACGCTGAATTGGTGCGTGAATTCGGCGGTAAGGCGTTGCTGACATTGGCCGGCCGGGGCATCGGCCCCGATGCGGCGGCCCGCATACTGCGTCGCTTCCATCAGGACGAGGATGACCTCCTCCGTGACATCCTCACCGCAGAGATCGAGTATGCACGCACCAAACGCTTCTGGGATTAGACCACGGGATTCCGTAGGGTGCCGACCCCGTCTATCTTCGCCACCACCTCGTCTCCCGGGAGCAAGGGGCCTATGCCCTCCGGAGTCCCGGTCATTATGATGTCCCCCGCCTCGAGGGTCATGAATCTGCTAATATGAGTGATGAGTTCCGCGACCGGGAAGATCATCAATGAGGTCCTTCCCTTCTGGCGCAATACTCCGTTGACCTTGAGTTCCAGACGCAGGTCCTGGAGGTCGTCCACCGAGTCCAAAGGCACCGGGTCGGACAGAGGGGCGAAGGTGTCCATGCCCTTCGCCATCGCCCATGGGTTTCCGGTATCACGGGCCTTGTTCTGCATGTCACGCGCGGTGACATCGTTGGCGACCGCTAAGTGGGACACGTGGGATAACGCCTCATCCATGCTAACGCCGCGGGCTTTCTTGCCCAATATCACGGCCAGCTCGACCTCATGGTCCACCCTTCCCACCCCCGCCGGTATGCGGATGGGGTCACCGTCGCCGATGATGGCACTCGTCGGCTTCAGGAACACTATCGGTTCAGTGGGCAACTGGGCATGGGTCTCGCCCAAGTGGGAACGGTAGTTCCAACCTACGCCCACTATCTTATTGGGCTTCATAGGAATGTCCCCTTGCGGGTGAATTCCGGTTTCTTCTCCTCCACCACATCCTCGATCTCCTCCACATCGGAGCCTTGGAAGCCCTCGGCGATTATGTAGAGCTCTGAGGACGTCTTGCGGGTGGCGTCCGGGGAGTGGACCTTGACTTTATCGAAGCGTTTTTCGGTGTCACGACGAAGATTCTCCATGAGGTCCCCCTGGAACACCTTCATTATCAAGCTGCCCCCCTCGCGGAGCATGGAGTCGGCGGCGGCAAGACAATACTCGCAGAGTTCGACTGAACGGGCATGGTCGGTGGAATAGGCGCCGCTGATGTTGGGAGCCATGTCGGATATCACGATGTCGGCCTTACCCCCTAGCAGTCCGCGCAACGACCGCATCGACTCAGTGGAGCGGATGTCACCGACGATGGCGGAAGCGCCATCCACCGGTTTGATGGACCGTAGGTCTATGCCCACCACCTTGCCCTCAGGGCCAACGAGGTCGACTGCCACCTGCAGCCAACCTCCCGGCGCAGCGCCGAGGTCCAGGACCCTGTCACCGTCGTTGAAGATGTGGAAACGTTCGTCTATCTGTAGGAGTTTGAAGGCCGCCCGGGAGCGATAGTCGAGCTTTTTGGCCTTGCGATAGTAGTACTCGTTCCTCCTTTCGGCCAGCCAGCGTTGCGTCATCTGATGAATGATTCCCCGTCTGTGATATATGCTTTCTGTCCGGTAAACAATAATATACGGAAGGTCAAGATTACCGTTCG
>SKHQ01000001.1 GCA_007116915.1 Candidatus Methanomethylophilaceae archaeon | reverse complement strand
CGGGGCTCGACCATTATCGCACCTTCGGGTATGACCGATGATACGGACAACATGTTCTGCTCGCCGACACCGGCGTTGATCAATGCTTTGTCGAATGCGTTGAGGTCGGAGACTTCGCTAATCGCGGCTCCAGAACTGACGAAGAACTTCTTCGGGACCAGGTGCATGAGCGTGCTTATCTACGTTTTATTTTTAATCTTTCCCCTTGTCCCGACTTTCTAACCCCTTCCGTGAGAGATGCCTCTCGGTCAAGGGTATGATCCCTATGAGTGCCATGGTCTGGATTGAAACGGCTACGAGTATGGCGGCGGCACCTCGCCCCATCAGCAAGAATACGAGTATGGCAAATGCCAAACCGGTCAGTCCCGCCAGAACCAACATCCTGCCGGCGAAGGGTTGCGCCTCCCTCCACATCGTGGGAGAACTCATCGATCTGCGTGTCCGATAACCGTAGAGGTTGTTGATGCGTGGCGGATGGTGCCACATGATCAAACCTAACAGTATCAGGGTCGCGGGTATCATCAGCACCGTTATCGGATACAGCAGCGACATCAACGATAAAGATGCGAGTTGTCACTGGATATACTGGCGGTCTCCATCGCACCTTTCATGCGCTTCTCCAACTCCTCCGCCTCTTTGATCAGAGGTTCAGTATCCAGGTCCAACTCCGGTAGCATCATTGCGATTTTCTCCATCAACTTTGCCGCTCCGCGGGCATCAGGCATGTCCATGCGCGCCGGGCCCATCAAGGTCAGGACGTTCATTCCCCGCGCGGCGCCCTCGTAGAGCATGATGCCGGATAGTCCGCGGACCATGCCCTCTTCCATGGGCTTGACATCGTACTTCTTCATCATTTCCTTCATCTGGGGGTTGCTGCCGACGCCCCAGATTGTGGCCGGGTCAGCTTCGGCGCTGCCGATGCCCTCCATTGTCACGATGGTCTCCACCTCGTTCTCCTCGCACCACTCCAGTATCAGTTTCGTCATTGGATGGTGCATCTCCATCTTGGGCAGGAATTCGGCGGTGATGACGATGAGGTGTTCGCAGTTCTCGCCGTTCTCATCACATTGGCGGTCTCCTCCGTATATGCGAACCGGAGGCATCGGGAACCCCTCCTGCACCATGGCATAGGGAGGGAAGTCCGGTGAACTGATGCCTGCGAGCCTTTTCAGCCCCAGGGTGCGGACGATGAAGTTTGTGGCGATGGAGCTGACAAGACCCAAGCTGGGGAATCCCACCAGGACCATGGCATTCTTACAATCCATCTTTGAGTATTCAGTAACAGTGAGATCTTCTACCATGTTTCCACCTGTATCGTATATAACCAGGTCAAGCTTATTTATCAATTGCTTCATCTCATCGACGTGAGCGAATACGAGTTGAGTCTAACAAGCACTACCGCCGGGATACCTGTGGCGGTGGAGCGCATACCCGAGTCACAGACCAGCGGTTACCTGCTGGCAGTACGCACCGGTTCCCGCGACGAGGAGTCGCGCATCATGGGCATATCACATCTTCTGGAGCACGTCCTCTTCCGCGGCACCAAGAACCGCGACAACGTCCGTATAATGCGGGAGATAGAGGAGGCGGGAGGGCAGCTTAACGCATTCACCTCCGCCGAGGTCACGGCATACTTCGGTGTCACCCTGGACCGCACCGCACAGGTGGCCAAGGACCTGGTCGCTGACATAACGGTCAATCCCTTGATACGTTCCGAGGACATCGAGATGGAGAAGAAGATCGTCCTGCAGGAGATCAGCATGTGGGAGGACGATCCCGACTCCTATATCCACAGCCTTTTCGCCCGAACCTTATGGGATGGGCACGGACTGGGTCTCTTGGAGGCCGGTGAGGTGGAGACCGTCAAAGCCCTGACGGAGGAGGACCTGCGGACTTACTTCGAGGAGAGGTACCGTTTGCCGGAGATATCCGTCATAGCCTGCGGTAACGTGGACGTCGACGATGTGACCACCTGGGCGGAGGAGAACTTCGATAACCGCAACGGTTCCAAAGGCATTGTACGCGAGGCGCCCAAGGACCACGGCACCGGGATGAAGGTCTTCCCGCGTGACGGTGAACACAGCTATGTGGGGATGGGATTCCCATCTTATCCCTCGAACCACCCTGACCGTACCGCCCTGCGCGCCTTGAACGCCATCCTCGGAGCGGGTGGCTCATCCCGTCTGTTCCAAAGCGTCAGGGAGGAGAAGTGTCTGGTTTACTCGATACACACCAGTGTTGACCAGCATTCCGATGCCGGTTCCCTGGCGGCTTACTTCTCATGTACAGAGGAGAACGTGGTGGAGACCATAACCACCGTCGTCGATGAGTTGGCCCGTCTGCGTCGCGACGGTATCGAAGAAGAGGAGTTGCAGAAGGCGAAGAACATGGTGCGCGGCCATCTGGTCAGAGCGATGGAGTCCACATCCAACCGCATGTACCGTCTGGCTCGCAACTACATGCTCAGCGGTGAGGCGGTCCCGTTCCAGAATGACCTGAAGAGGATGGACACCGTGACCTTGGACGATGTGATGCGGGTCGCTGACGACCTTCTGCGTCCGGACCGGCTCAACATAGCCATCTACGGACGGGAGACCGAGGATCTCAAGAAGCTCGACCTAGGCGCCTTCGACTTCTAAGCCCAGGAGTCTGAGGACCTCAGAAACGGCCTCGGGGACGGCCGCCTCCACCGCGGGGGTCATCTCCTCACTCACTGTGAGGAGGTCCTCGGCCTCTATGGCCACGAAACGCACCTGGTCGGGCATCAGGTCCGGTTCTATCTGCCTCCCCAGAGCCATGGCGGTGGCCAGATTCACACTGTGTGCCGACGCATCGGCGACGGTGGGGGCGAAGTCATCGGGGTTGAACAGCATGATGGTCCCTGGAGGGCAGGCCTTGCTCTGTATGGCGTCAACGATGATCACACGGCGGTAACCGAATATGATGGGCAGGATGTCCAGACCTCCGACCGCTTCCTGACGCGTCTCCACGCCCTCGAGGTTCATGTCCTCTATCCTCTGCACCACCTCGAGACCGATACGGTCGTCGGAGACAATGGGGCTGCCTAGGCCGATGACCAGTACGGTTTCGCTCAGGCCCTCTGGCATTCTCAGACCCCTGATTCCTTGCGGTTCCTGTCCTCTTCCTCCTTGTCCACTTCCATAGGGTCAAGGGGGAAGAATGAATCGTTATCGGGTATCATGTGAACCCGGCCGATGACCTTGTCAAGGGGCACTAGCATCGCGATTCCCTGCCCCGGCTTGTTCAGCTCGGCAGCATCGCTGATGGCTATCAGAACCTGATCGCTGAGGCTTCTCTTCACCGCGGTAAGGAGAATCTCCTTCTCCGGCTCTATCCTAATGCCCATCAGGGTCTTCCTCTCATGCATGCCGATGCCACGGCCATAAACCACGGTGCCCCCTTGGGCTCCAGCATCAACAGAAGCCTTGAGCGCGACCTCGGCCCAACCTTTCTTGACCACTGTAATTATCAGGGCCACATCAGTTTCGCAGTTCATACTTCGACCTCCTTTCTCGTCAGTATAACGCCCAGGGCCGATATGAACAATATCGGCGCCAAGGCTATAAGTGCGATTATCCCGAACCCATCGACGAGGGGGTTCCCTCCCTCCGCACCGCTGGCTATCCCCACGGCCATGGTCATGATGATGGACACTGCCATCGGACCGGTGGCGACCCCGCCAGCATCGAATGCTATGGCAACATACTGTGCTTCCGAGAACCGCATCATCAGCAGAGCCAAGGAGTATCCTATAATGATTATGGTGCGGAAATCGATGTCATAGAGTATCCTCGCCATCCCCAGGGCGACCAGTGCCGCAACGCCGAAGGACAGGGTCCATAGAATCAGTTTCGAGGATATGAAACCTCCCGAACTGGTCTCCACCTGTTTGCAAAGCACCCGCACCGCCGGTTCGGCATAAGTTGCCAGGAAACCCATGAGGAAACCGAACGATATTATGACCCAATTGTCATAATTGATGGCCAGATACTCACCCATGGAGCGGGCGATGGGCATGAATCCCAAGAACACGCCTCCCAGGAAAAGGACCATGCCGACTCCGGTTATAGCCACGCCTATGAGTATCTTTTTCAGAGTGACCCAGGGGTACTTGATGTATAGATATTGGAACAGAAGGAAGAAGGCGATGACCGGCAGAAGTGCCTGCAGGACGTCGAGCACCACATCCAGCATGCTCATGTCAGGGTGGCTCAATAGAGGAACACCCCCATCAGCATCACGCCTATGATCGGGCCTATGGATGCCAGACCTATGAAGCCGAAGGTGTTGGAAAGGTCCCTCCTTCCGGCAAGGACAGCGCTAATCCCCACACCCAAAGAAAGGATTATGGGGACGGTCATCGGACCTGTGGTGACACCACCGGCATCGAACGATATCGCCAAGAAGTCCTCAGGGGTGAAGAACGACAGTAAGAGCACCGTTCCGTATCCCGCTGCCAACAGTTTCTTGATCGACACTCCGAATATGGTCCTCAGCGCGGAGACGACCATGAAGAACGCCACGCCGAAACCTATCACGAACATCAACTGCGTCCGGTCAAGCATACCCTCGGAGACCGAATCCACCAAGGACGCCAGCACGCGCACGTCCGGTTCAGCTATGGTGACCAGGAAGCTGATCACGAACATAACAACGATCACAAAGAGAATCGAACCCCGCTGAGGTATCTCCGCACCTACCGCCTCCCCTATGGGTAGCATTCCCCATTGAACGCCCACCAGGAAAAGGGTGAAGCCGGCGATGACCATTATGGCGGTGCCTATGAAGAGCAAAATCTCATCCAGGGGACTTTGGAGGACGAATATCTGCATGAAAAGCACGACGCTTATTATCGGAAGCGTCGCGGTCAGAACATCCTTTGCCTCTTCTTTCGTCGTACTTATCATTTTCAACTGAATTATGTAAGCATCCTTGATAATGTTTTCTTGTTCGGCAGAGTATAATAGTCTATATGGAGTTCCAATCAGGCGTGCGCTTGGACCCGAACCTCTCTTTGGAATGTGATCACGGCGTGATAACCGCCAGGCAGTTGCAGGCATTGGAGGCGGTGGCAGAGGCCGGGAGCATCAACGCCGCCGCGGAGTTACTGTCGGTGAAGCCACCAGTGCTCTTCCGTCACATACGGTCGGCCGAGTCCGCCACGGGTGCAAGCCTGGTTATCAGTTCCAAAACCGGGAGCGTCCTCAGTGCTGATGGTCGCAGACTCCTCGACCGTGCCAGGATATTGGAGGAAAGGCTACGTGAGCCTCCGGTACTGGCAGTGGCCTGCAGCCCGGTCACTGAGGAACTCATGATGGCGGTCATACCCCGAGTGGACCCCGACATCGAACTGGTGATATCCCACGACCGCCACAACCTGGGTCTGCTACGTCAGGGCCTGGCCGCCATGGCGGTCATCGACGACCCGTTCCTTCTCATGGACAGCGATCTGCCCGCCGAGGAACTGGGTCAGATGGACATGGTCCATGTGGATAGAGGAAGTCGATATGTCCGCCACCGTTATGGTGCCCAACGTATAGCATTCCGTCATCTGGAGATGACCGGCCAGGACCACACTGTAGAAGGGGAGTTGCTGTCAGTGAACGACCTCCTGGAATCAGGTAGGAGTTTCTTCATTGATGAGATCCTCTTATTACGGAAGGGTATCCGTATGCATAGTTCCACCGAGCCCCGCCTGCTGCGCCATTCGGTAATGGCGGTACGTAACAGCGAAGACCCCCGTGTACTGTCGATTATACGTGAGTTGCGTGAAAGGATGAGCAAATAGTATTACCATCAAAGGTAATAAAAAAGCCGATTTTGTCACATTATTATATACAACGACCTCGTTGACGGAACGATAACATGACCGCTACACCGAACATGGATTTCGTGAACGATATCATCGCCAACGGCGGTGAATCGGTCAACATGTGCTACCAGTGCGGCACCTGCACAGCCAGCTGCCCCTCTGGGAGGCAGACGTCCTTCCGCACCAGGCGCCTGGTGAGGATGGCGCAGCTCGGAATGAAGGATGAGACCATCAACTCGGACGAGCTATGGTTCTGCACAACCTGTTACAGCTGCACCGAGCGTTGCCCCCGTGACGTTGCAATCGTCGACATCATCGTGGCCATGAGGAACCTCGCGGTGGCCTCCGGCAAGATGTTCGAGGGCCACAAGAAGACCGCCCAGTCATTGATAAAGAACGGACACACTGTGCCCATCAACGACGAGGTCAAAGCTCAGAGGAAGGCCCTGGGCCTCGCCGAGGTGCCCCCGACCGTCCTGGCCAACAAGGATGCCAAGAAGGACTTCGACAAGATTATGAAGGCCACTGGATTCAAGAAGATAATAGGTGAGTGAAATGGCTAAGGCAAAATACGCTTTCTTCCTGGGCTGCATAGCCCCATTGAGATACCCTGGAATAGAGAAGTCCACCCGCGACGTGTGCTCCGCTCTGGGTATAGACCTCGTAGACTTCAACGACGCCAGTTGCTGCCCGGCACCCGGTGTCATAAGGTCCTTCGACCGCAAGACCTGGATCGCCGCAGCCGCCCGTAACCTGGCTCTCGCAGAGAAGGCAGGAGTGGACATACTCACAATCTGCAACGGTTGCTACGGCTCCCTCTTCGATGCCGCTCACGAGCTGCACGAGGACGCTGAGCTGCTCAAGGAGGTCAACACCATCCTCGCCGAGATCGGTCTGGAGTACAAGGGCGGGACCACCGTCAGGCACTTCGCCGAGGTCATCTACAACGATGTCGGTCTGGACAAGGTCAAGAAGGCCATCAAGAACCCCTTGGACCTCAAGGTCGCGACCTTCTACGGTTGCCACTTCCTGAAGCCCAGCGACATCAAGAAGCTGGACGACCCCGAGAACCCCTCCATGCTCGACAAGATGGTCGAGGCAACTGGTGCCACCAGCATGTACCGCAAGGACAAGATGATGTGCTGCGGAGCCGGTGGAGGTCTGAGGTCGGAGTTCAGCGACTACGCGATGAAGTTCACCGAGGAGAACCTCAAGAACATGAAGGATGGCGGAGCAGAGGTCATAGTGGACATCTGTCCCTTCTGCCACCTGCAGTTCGACAGAGGCCAGAAGGAACTCAAGGGATACTCGATGCCCGTGCTCCACCTCTCGCAGCTCTACGCCCTGGCAATGGGTATGGACAAGAAAGAGCTCGGCCTCGACGCTCACTTGACCCCCGTCAAGCTCTGAGGTCGAATGCAGGAATACGCCGCCCGCCTAGCGGGTGTCTTCCCGGCAGACAAGGTCCCCGAGCCCTACCAGGGGTTCGTGACCCACCGCGCCTTCATCGAGGGCAGGGAGATAGAGGGACATGAGGAGGTGGCCGTTCTCGCCATAAGCGGGACGACCAGTTTCTTCGTGGTCTTTATGGACTCCCTTGACCTGGAGAAGTTGCGGGAAGATCTGGGAAGGCAACGTGCCTTCCTCCCCGAAGAGGAAGCGCAGACCCTGGTCGAGGCGTCGCGGCAATAGTCCTTCAAACCCCTTCAAACCCCTCATTTTTTCCGGTCTGGGTACGATCATTCAACACTCTGGACACATTGAAAACCTTTTAATATGAACACATAATCACCAGATTGCTTGAGATGGAGGATCTCGATGGCTGTTAAGAAAGGTAAAGGTGCATCCCGTAAAATCAGGG
>SKHQ01000063.1 GCA_007116915.1 Candidatus Methanomethylophilaceae archaeon | reverse complement strand
TGTACAGAGGGATCCAAAGTGCTCTTTTCCAGTATCTCCCTCAAGTCATACCTGAACGGCCCGATACGGCGGGTGCTCAGCATGGATTGGCGCTTGCTGTCTCTATTCTTCGATTTGGCAGCGCCGAACTTGCGAGGAGGCTTCCTGGTAGAGTTTTTAGTGTTCACACTCAAATCAATTACTCCAATTGCCGCAACACATACCTTTAAGTACTTAAATCATTGCTCGCTAACCATGTCTGGACGGCAAAGGACCATCTATGTGGCAGGGCCGTTGTTCTCCTCATCGGAACTTAGTTTCAACCGTGAGCTGGCAGAGCATCTGCATAACGCTGGACATAAGGTGCTTCTGCCCCAGGATTCCTGCCCGCCTTTCTCAGACATAATCGATTCCGGCCGGTCTCCCTCGGAGGCTTTGGAGCTTGTTTTCGAGAAGGATATGGAGATGTTGCGTCGTGCCGATTTACTGCTTTTTGTGCTCGATGGCCGCGTTCCTGACGAGGGTGCCTGTTTTGAATTGGGGTACGCCTACGCCACGGGTATCGACCTTGTAGGGATCAAGACGGACTCCCGCAGTTCGATCGATGGTATGGACAACGCCATGTTGGCCGTTCCTCTCAAAGGTCGAATCGCTAAGGACATACCCGGCCTGCTGGATATCATTTCGAACCTTCATACGAAAACATAGAAATACGGCCCTAAAGGATGGTTGTGTGATAGTATGGTTGACATTGAGAGACTAACAGACATGGTCGGATACCAGGATGGTTCCGTTGTGAGTCGCACCTTGATCAAGAAGGACGTCGGAACGGTGACCCTATTCTCCTTCGACAAGGAGCAGGGGCTCAGTGAGCACAGCGCCCCCTTCGATGCCATGGTGACCATTCTCGACGGCAGTGCCGAAATAACCATCGGCGGTGAACCTCACAAAGTATCCGCTGGCGAGATGGTCATCATGCCCGCCAACATCCCCCACGCGCTCAAGGCGGATGAGCCGTTCAAGATGATGCTGGTGATGATCAGGCAGAATTAAGGGCGCAGGTCATCCAAGAAACCGAGGACCCGGGTGACGCTCTTTGACATCAGTCGGGCCAGTTCCTCCCATTCAATCTTTGACAACGGGTTCTGCGGATCACATATCGAGAATAATATCTTTATTATCGCCTCCTTTCCCTTATTGTCCTCGTAGAACCAGATGCTACGGAGGCTGATCTCCTCCTCGTTGCTGGGCGGGAACACGGAAAGGAGGTTGTCTATCAGACACTTGGTCATGTGTATGGTCTGACCGTCGTCCATGCCAGCATCCCTGGCCTCGGTTATCATGTTGCCGATGAACGTCTTGGTCCTCTTCCAATCGTTCATAGTTTCATAATCTGGTGCATCGATCGGCCCACCCGAAGCATTCATGAAACGTAATCATGAAATGAGGATAAATATCGTTGCACCGCTTTTCAAAATCTAAAAGGGAAGAGGGCGCAGCCAAGGGAGGCGGCCGGACGGAATCCTCTAGGGGGATGGATCGAGCCTCGCCATCAGCTGCCCTAGGTTTCAGAGCCCTCTTCCCGAGACGGACTTGAATCCCGGACAGTTACGGATGCCCGGTAAACCGTCTCACATCCTAATTCACGCAAAAACTTACTAGCTCTTTCGAACCCTTATAGAACTTACTGAGCGGTTCCGAAAGTACCTTAAACGCATTTCCATCAATGTTAAAAACCCCTGCCCCCATCAGAAAAGGGGATAGTTTGAATCTCCAGCAACTAATTTCAGACCAAGCCACTTGTACGGACCTTCTCAAATGCGCGTTCAGCCTTAGCGATGTGGAGGTTGAGATCTACAAATATCTGATAGACGCGGGACCGCAACGTGCCGATCGGTTGGCGGAGGACATGGGGAGGAATCCCTCCTCCGTGTACCGTAGCCTGCAAAAGATGGTCTCTTGCGGCATAGTCATCAAAGAGACGAAGAATCTGGATACGGGAGGGGCGTTCAATCTTTACCGCGCCAAGAGCAGGAGTCAGCTCAAGGACGAGCTTAAAGGGTGTATGGACGCCATGATGAGGAAGGTCGACGAGCTCTTGGACGATTTCGAGGAGGGTTTCTGATAAGATACCGTGAATTCGGACCTGATCGCATTCCACTTTCAGTTTTGGGGCTGGGATGTATGCGGTTGCCCGTTGTCGGCGATGGTTATTCGCCCATAGACTATGAGGCAGCGGAATCTGTCCTCAGACATGCCATCGACAAGGGCATCAACTACCTTGACACCGCCCCCACATACCACGATGAGACTAGCGAGGAGTTCATCGGTCGTGCTTTGCAGGATGGATACCGGGACAAGGTCGCCATAGCCACGAAGATGAGCAAGAAGGTTGTGAGCTGTAGGGAGGACTGTCGGCTTCTGATAAACGACCAATTGCAACGTTTGAGGACTGACCGTATAGACCTTTATCTTCTGCACAACGTCACCAAGGACAGTTGGAGGTTCTTCGAGGATGCCGGCGCTCTGGATCTGATCGAACGCGCCCGTGACCGGGGGGAGATAGGTATGGTCGGTTTCTCCACCCATGAGGAGCGGGACTTCTTCATCGAACTCGTTGATTCCCATGACTGGGACTTCTGTCAGATACAGTTCAACTATGCCGATCGTTTCATCCAGGCGGGGGAAGAGGGTATGTCCTACGCTGCGAATAAAGGTCTGGAAGTGGTGATCATGGAGCCTCTGAAGGGCGGGATGTTGGCCCGTGACGACCTTCCGTATATGGACGTCTTTTCAGAATCTGACCGTGATTGGTCACCGGCGGAGTGGTCCCTGCGTTGGATATGGGACCATCCCGAAGTGTCAGTGGTGCTCAGCGGCATGAACGCCCATGCACAAGTGGACGAGAACTGCCGTGTGGCCGAAGTAAGTGGGCCTGGAGCCCTCAGTCTTGATGACCTTTTGACCCTGGACAAGGCCAAGGATGCATTGGACCGTTCCTGCAACATACCATGCACAAGTTGCGGTTACTGCCTCCCTTGCCCGCAAGGCGTCCAGATACCACGTATGTTCACTCTGTTCAACAACCATGTCTTATCGACAGGTCATAGCTGGGGCAGGAACATGTACAACTTCTCCACCGCCCAAGGCGACAAGGCCGCGAACTGCATATCATGTGGGGAGTGCGAGGAGAGATGCCCTCAGGACATAATGATCTCCGAGCTTATGCCGATGGTCCATCGGACTCTGTCATCGTCGGATTGATCCGGGCAAAACAGGTATATAGATGATTGGGGTTATCATTTCAAAAATAATTGAAATACTTTCCCGGCAATGATCAATAACACGGTGAATGACATGGTCGATGAAAAGAAGGCCCTAATCGTCTGCACACACAACGCTGTCCGATCACAGATGTCCGAAGCGGTCATCAACCGCGATGTCGAGGGTTGGCGGGCGGTGAGTGCCGGTTCAGACCCCCGTAGCCCCAACCAACTGGTGATGGAACTCCTCGACGCCGAGGGTTACGATGTCACGGGGATGAGGTCCAAACGTATCGACGAGGTCCTCGATGACAGTGTCGACATGGTCATCTTCGTATGCGGGGAGGCGGATTCCTGCGTACACCTCAACGTTAACGTACCGAGAGTCAGGTTCCCCCTGCCAGACCCCGTCGCCGTGGCTTACAACGATGATGACCGTCGTCAGGGATTGAAGGACCTTCTACAGAGGATTAGAACGGAGCTACCCGGAATCCTCAAATAAGACTGGAGCGGCCGAGTTCGGTGATCCTGTACACCCTCCAGTTCTGCTCCCGATAAGACTCCACCAGCCCATTGTCCTCCAGCTTGGCCAAATGGTATGACAGCTTGGAATCCGCCATGTCCATCATCTGTTTGAGGACGCAGGGGCAACATTCCGTGAGGGCCAGTATGTGAAGTATCTTCAGCCGCTTGGCATCGGATATGGCCTTGTAGAACTCGACCTCGCGGACAATGTGCTCATCAGAGGGTAATTGCTTCAAAACCGAATCCGCGCCGCCGATCCTCTCCAATGACTCTTTTACAGAATCGGGTACGCTCAATCGGCTCAGATCACATTCACATCGTCCCAGAATACCACCTCGCCCTTCCAAATCCCCATAGCGGTATAAAATCTGTACTAAGATAGAATCGTTGACTATAAGTATCCAGGATAATGTTCGGGCGAGAATATGAACGCTGCCAGTTCAGGACTGCCGCGACCTGTCATCATCATCGAGGAGTGCAAGGGATGTGGGAGGTGTGTGGCCGCCTGCCCTAAGGAGGTTTTACGCATCTCCACCACGGTCAACGGAATGGGATATCGTGTGGCCGAGTATGTCGGTGAAGGTTGTGTCGGCTGTGCCTTTTGCTTCTATAACTGCCCGGAACCCTTCGCCATAGAGGTCCACAAGGAGGATGACCGATCATGAGGAAGTTCATCAAAGGCAATGACGCTGTTACAATCGGTGCCATCTATGCGGGTTGCGATGCCTATTTCGGATACCCCATCACCCCCGCCAGTGAGATAGCTCACACCGCGGCCCTCTACTTCCCGCCACTGGGTAAGGAGTTCCTGCAGGCAGAATGTGAAACGGCAGCCATCAACATGATGTACGGCGCCGCCTCGGCAGGAAAGCTGTCAATGACCGCATCATCCGGTCCGGGCGTAAGTCTCATGCAGGAGGGGATGTCCTACCTCGCCGGCGCCCAGTTGCCTGCGGTCGTCGTCGATGTGATGCGTACCGGTCCCGGTCTCGGCAACATCGGCCCGGAGCAGGGGGATTACAACCAAGCAGTCAAGGGAGGTGGCCACGGTAACTATCGCACCATCGTCCTGGCACCTAACTCCGTCCAGGAGATGTGCGACCTGACCATCAAATGCTTCGAACTGTCCATGCGTTACCGTAATCCCGCCCTACTGTTGGCGGACGCCGTCCTCGGTCAGATGATGGAATCGCTGACCATACCGAAGGACATGTTGCCCCGCGAGGACTTCTCTTCATGGTGCGTCCGTGGCGATGCTGAGACCAGGAAGAACCTCGTTTGCTCCATATACCTGGAGCCGGACCTGCAGGAGGACCACAACTGGTTGCTGCAGGAGAAATATGAGAGAATGCAGTGTGAGACCATGTCCGAGAGCTACCTCTGCGAGGATGCTGACCTCATACTGACTGGATATGGCAGCTGCTCGAGGATATGCCGCTCAGCAGTGGACGCTCTGCGTTCCGAAGGCTACAAGGTCGGCCTTTTCCGACCAGTCACACTCTACCCGTTCCCGCAGAACGAGTTGAACGAGTCCGTTGGTTCCAAGGATGTGCTCGTGGTTGAGCTCAGCAACGGCCAGTACCGTGACGATGTCAGACTGCACCTCAAAGCATGCGATCCCCGGATCGAGTTGGCCAACCGCATGGGCGGGAACCTGATCAGCGTGGAAGAGGTCAAAACAAAGGCCCGGGAAATTCTGGAGGACGGACAATGATAATCAAATCCAAGGGCTTCTATGAAGAGTTCGAGCGGAAGGCGGGTCGAAAGAGGACCACCCATTACTGTGCCGGTTGCGGTCACGGCATCATCCAGAAACTTATCGCCGAGGCTATGGCAGACCTTGGGATACAGGACGACACTGTATTCGTCAGCCCCGTGGGCTGTGCGGCCTTCTGCTACTACTACCTAGACTGTGGCAACGTCGCCGGCCCCCATGGCCGGGCGGCCGCCGTCGCCAGCGGACTGGTAAGGGCCATACCGGACAAGATAGTCATCGCCTATCAGGGGGATGGAGACCTGGGAGCAATCGGTTTCAACAACGCATTCCAGGCCGCGAACCGTGGTGACGGTTTCGCCCACTTCTTCGTCAACAACGCCCTCTACGCCATGACCGGCGGCCAACTAGCACCAACATCCCTTCCAGGACAGAAGACCACCACCTCACCCTACGGAAGGGACGTGGTCAAGACCGGTGAACCGTTGAAGGTCTGCGAGATATTCAACCAACTGGACCGTCCGGTTTACATCGAGAGGGTGTCCGTTGCGGACACCAAGCGCATAATGAAAGCACGCAAGGCCATCCGCAAGGCATTACAGATACAGAAGGAAGGCAAGGGCTATGCATTCGTAGAGATACTCTCCCCCTGCCCCACCAACATGCGCGCAGACTCCGTCAAGGCGGCACAGTTCGTCACTGATGAGATGGAGAAGACCTTCCCGCTGGGCTGCCTCCGCGACCGATCCGATGAGGAAGCGCCCTGTTGCATGGACATCGCCCCCCGCAGTGTGGATGACATCGTCTCCGCCGATTATGAGGGTGACGAGATCACCGATATGCCGGATATCAAAGAGAGGAAATACAAGTTCTCAGGATTCGGCGGACAGGGGATCCTCAGCCTAGGGTTGGTGTTAGCGGATGCAGCTAGCGAACTCGGCAGGCATGTCTCATGGTTCCCCAGTTATGGGCCGGAGCAGCGCGGAGGTTCCGCATCGTGCTCAGTGGTGGTGAGCGGTCTTGAGATCGGTTCACCCGCCATTGATCATCCCGATGTGCTAGTGGCCATGAACCAGCCTTCTCTGGAACGTTTCCTTCCCACCATGCAGAGCGGTTCCGTGTTGATTTACGAGTCATCTGTGCCTTTGGAAATACAAGTGCCGGAAGGAGTCACCGTCTACCCCTTCCCCGCCGCCGACATCGCCAGCGACAACGGAGTGGCCAAAGCGGCCAACACCGCCCTGCTGGGATGCATGGTCGAATTGGGCCTGTTGGACATGCCCGATGAGGATGTGGCCGCCGCTTTGGCACGCAGCTTCGCCGCCAAGCCTAAACTGGTGGATAGCAACAAGAAGGTTTTCGAGGCCGCCAGGGCATACGCCCGGGAGAGACTGGTCTGAAAATCTTGAAACCCTTTCCCGACACTTGCCGCTCGGCGGCTCGGGGGATGAGTAATATGGGAAATAAGGACACACTAGGAACGAGGATCTGCAACTACCGTGAGCGGCTGAAGCTCTCACAGGATGAACTGGCTAAGAACGCGGGTATCGACCTGGAACTGCTGAGGGACATCGAGTCCGATGTCGCATGTCCTGCCATCAATGTGATGGTCAGACTCTCCCGCTCCCTGGGACAGAGGCTGGGCACATTCATGGACGACCAGATGGTGGATGACCCTTTGATCGTCTCTGTTGACGAGCGTTGCGAGGATTCCACCAGCCACAAATGCCAGATATCAGGCCATTACCGTTATTTCCCATTGGGTAAAGGAAAGGGCGACCGCCATATGGAGCCGTTCTTCATCGTCATCGAGCCCAGCGAGGACAAGGTTCTATCCTCCCATGAGGGCGAGGAGTTCATCATAGTCAGCTCCGGTCAGGTGGAGCTGATATACGGCAACGAGACACACCTCCTCAAAGAGGGGGATTCGATGTACTACAACTCATTGGTACCACACTACCTCGGTGCCAAGGACGATGTGGCGGAGATCTTCGCCACCATCTACATGCCGTTCTAGGTGGTCTGATGGTAAGGGAAACCATTACTGATGATCTGACACTGGGACAGTTGTTGGACAATGCGGTCAGTTCTTGTCCCGATGGCGATGCGATCGTCTATGTGGACCGGGGCTACCGGCTGAGTTGGCAGGAGTTCTCCGACACCGTCGACCGTGTGGCCAAGGGGCTGATGGCGTTAGGAGTCGAGAAGGGGGAGAAAGTTGCTGTATGGGCTACCAATGTTCCACATTGGATAACCCTGCAGTTCGCCACTGCGAAGATCGGTGCCGTACTGTTGACAATAAACATCAACTACAAATCAGCGGAGATAGACTACATCCTCAAACAGTCTGATTGCGAGAACATATTCATCATCGACGGTTTCCGCGACAGTGATTACGTCTCAATTCTCTACGAGCTCATCCCCGAATTGAGGGAGCAGCCCCGCGACCGCCTCAGCACAGATAACTACCCGAATCTGAAAAGGGTGGTGTTCATGGGGCCGGAGAAGCATCGTGGCATGTACTCCATGCCCGAAGTCATGGCCCTGGCCGTACAGACCTCTGACGAAGACTATTCGGAGAGACAATCATTGCTGGACTGCCAAGACGTCGTCAACATGCAATACACCTCCGGCACCACCGGCTTCCCCAAAGGCGTTCAACTTACACATCACAACATCGGTAACAACGGTAAATGGATCGGTCTGAACCAGAACTTCAGCCCCGCGGACAGGGTGTGCATACCTGTGCCCCTGTTCCATTGTTTCGGTTGCGTCCTCGGCGTCCTGGCCTGTGTGAATCACGGTGCCACCATGGTTGTGCTTGAGAAGTACGACCCGCTGACGGTAATGATGTCGATCGAGAAGGAAGCTTGCACCGCCCTGTACGGCGTGCCCACCATGTTCATAGCGGTCATGGACCACCCTCTATTCGACAAGTTCGATTTCAGCAGCCTGCGCACCGGCATAATGGCCGGATCCCCCTGTCCGGTCAAGACCATGGAGGACTGCGTGGAGAAGATGAACATGAACGAGGTCACCATCGTCTACGGCCTTACTGAATCATCACCGGGAATGACGCAAACACGTTTTGACGAGCCTAGTCTGGAGCGTAAATGCACTACCGTGGGCAAGGCCATGCCTGGAGTCGAGGTCGTGGTCATAGATCCCGAATCCGGTGAGCATCTTGGACCAGGAGAGGCGGGGGAACTCTGTTGCCGTGGTTACAACGTGATGAAAGGATACTACAAGATGCCCGACGCCACCGAAAATGCCATCGATGCCGATGGTTGGTTGCATTCCGGTGACATCGGCATCATGGACGAAGAGGGCTATTTCAGCGTAACCGGCCGCCTGAAGGACATGATCATCCGCGGTGGTGAGAACATCTACCCCAAGGAGGTCGAGGATTTCCTATACCGGATGGAGGGAGTTCAGGACGTTCAGGTCGTGGGCGTACCCAGCGTGAAATACGGAGAACAGCCGGGAGCGTTCATCATCCCCCGCAACGGCACTGACCTGAAGCCGGAGGACATTACCGATTTCTGTCGCGGGAAGATTGCCTTCTACAAGATCCCGAAATACGTGGCCTTTGTAAAAGAGTACCCTATGACCGCGTCAGGAAAGATACAGAAGTACCGTCTTCGCGAGATGGCGACCGAGATGTGGCCGGATGCCTGACTTCATTTTGTACCGGGGGAATACGAGATGACCATGAACTTAGAGGCTGGTGTGTCCTTCATGGAAGAGGGAGGCCTACGCCTCCGCTACCAGCGGTGCGGTGACGGTGAGCCCCTGGTCCTCATCACCGGGTTGGGCGGCGACCTGCGGTTCTGGAGGTCTGCCATGGTACGACTCTCGGAATGTTTCAGTGTCATCGCCTTCGACAACCGCGGTGCCGGTGAGACATCCTATCCTCCGGGATGCTTCTCGGTCGGCGACATGGCCGATGATGTGGCCGCCCTTCTGCGTCACCTCGGTGTAGAAAGCGCCCACATAATGGGGTGGTCAATGGGAGGGAACATCGCCCAGGAGTTCGCCCTCCGTCATCCGGAAATGGTCAGGACTCTGATATTGGCATCCACATACATGCGCCGTCCATCACGCTCCAGCTTCGCCATAGGTCACATAATCGAGGCCGGTAGGGCACTGGGTAGCGAGGCGGTGATGTCCATGATGAATGCCTTCTGCATGTCCGAGGATTATTATCGCAAGAGGGAAGGCCTCGTAAACGGCAATGGGCGGCAGGTCTATGACATCGAGGGCATGGCCTTGCAGAAGAGGGCATTGGACGACTATGACATCAACGGCAGGATAGGCGGCATAATAGCCACCACCCTGATAATCCATGGCGAAGACGACATAATGGTCCCCATACGCTTCGGGGAGGAGATGAAGTCCTGCATCCCCGGCTCGAAGATGGTTAGAGTGCCTGGCGCCGGACACATCCTCAAGTCAGAAGATTACGCCGACCATCTGACGGAGTTCATCGGACATCATTCCGAATGACACCATGAATCGGAGGGGACGGATATGATGAAGCGGGCGCCTTCACCGGGAGCTCCGTCCTCAATTATGGTCATTCCATTGACCTCAAGTATATCCTTGACCAGGAACAGTCCTTGGCCGCTGCCTTGACCAAAACCGAGGTCGAATATCCGCTTCTTGTGCTCGACGGGCACGCCTTTCCCATTGTCTTCAAGAATGATTTTCAGTTTCCCGCCCTCTTCCTCGATTTCAATCTTGAAAGTGTCCGATCCTGTTGCATGCACCATGCAGTTGTGGGCGATGTTGTATATCGCCTTACCGAACAGGTCGTCACAATATATTTTGTACCGCCCTATCCGCATTTCAACCGTCTTGTCGTTTTCTTGCAGCAGAGACAGACTCTTCTCAATAATGGCAGTGAGGGAATTCCAACTTTGCTCCGTGTTTCCCAGTTCCTCGTAACCCTTCTGCAGATCGAACAGGCCTCTCATCTTAGACAAGGACATTTTGATTATATCGCCATGCTCAGGGCGCATCGGTATGTTCTCATCGAAGAACAGGTTGGCGAATCCTTCGAGGACTGTGAGGTGGTTCATGACGTCATGACGCGTGACCTTGCCCATCATCTCCAGCTTGCGACGGGCCAATTCCAGTTCCCTCTTCTCTTGTACACGCTCCGACACGTCACGGACTATTACCACCGACATACCGCTCAGAGGGCCGACGCCGTGAGACACCGAGGACTCCAGATACGTCCTTGCCTCGGCACGATCGACGGAGAAAGAACTCAGCCCCTCCTCCATTGTCATACCGGGAACGCCCAGTTCCGCGGTGAAACTCTTTCCCATCAGATACTCTGTGTCTGAGCCGAGTATCCTGCAACCAGCCTGGTTTATGAATTGTATCCGGCCTTCAGAGTCCAGCAGCGTTATGCAGTCGAAAGCTCCGGAAGCTATGCCTCTGAGAGTCTGCTCGCTCTCCTCCAGCTTGTCAATCATCCTGCTATTGAACAAAGCCACTGCTGCCAGATTGGCGAAACGCGTTGCCAGAGCTGCATCATCGTCGGTGAATCCCCCTTCCTTGTTCGACAGACCGAGGAGACCCACCGGCTCATTGTCGATCATAAGGGGAGCGAAAAGCACGTTCTCCAATCTCACATGCCCGGGGGGCATGAATTTCACAAACCCTTCCCGTTCCATGAATTCATTGACGTATGACGTCTTCTTCTGACGGTAGACGTCGGAACGGAAACCGCGTATGGGCATCGGGAGCTCGGGGTCCACTTTGCAGTCGTAATCACCCTCTTCCAGTAATACTACCTCATTAAGCGTGCCATCTTCGCTGAGAAGTGCCACATATCCCGCGGTGGCGCCCAGAAGGGTCTTGCACTGTTCGAAGATCTCCTGGGCTGAATCGATGAAATTATGATGAGCGAGCAGTGCATAGGCGGCCTTCAGTAAGGCCCTGGCCTCATCACTGCTATAAGAAGACAAGAGAGACATCAACTTTAACTATCCCTATTCATGAATATAATGTTAACCTCATTATCGTTTTCGCATGTAGCATCAGATGAACTGGAACAAGATGACCACTAAAAGTACGGGCGGCACGAGATATTTCACCAGAGGGAGTATGATCTTGCCCCAGAAGGGATCGATCTCCAGAACCAGCTGGATGTCCTCCACGTACCATGCGAATACGAGTGCCGTCAATAACGCTGCCACCGGAATTCCCAGCGTACCGAAGGTGTAGTCCACGACATCGAGTACCCTCTCCCCGCCGATGCGAAGGTCGAGGGCACTGTAGCTCAGGGTTGTCACCATTCCGATTACGAGTAGGGCCAGACCGATTGCGTACGAGGCGTTGGGGCGCGATAGTTTGCTGTTGTTCAATATCGCCGCCACCGGGACCTCCATCATGGATACAGCGGAGGTTATGGCCGCAGCAAACAGCAATCCGAAGAACAGGATGGCCAACAACCATCCGATGGGAATGTTATCGAAGGCCAATGGCAGTGTGGTGAAGGCTAGCTCCGGCCCCATCGCAGGGTCCAGTCCCTGGGCGAAGACGACCGAGAATATCACCGTGCCTGATAGGATCGCCGCTCCGACATCTGCCAGTGTTATTATCCCCACCGATTGAGGGATGTTTATATCGTGTCCCATGTAGCTGGCATAGGTCAGAATCAATCCGTAGCCTACTGCCAGGGAGAAGAACGCCTGGCCGAATGCAGCCACCCAGACGTCAGTCCGTGTTAACATCTCCATGTTGGGTGTGAAAAGGTAACGAATACTGTCACCGAATCCGTCGGTTGTGACCGAATATGCGACCAGTATCCCCAATATAAGGAACTGTAACGGCACTAGTTTGGTCACCACCTTCTCTATTCCTTGACGTATGCCTTTGGAGACTATGAAAACCGTGATCACCAATGATACGAGGAAAAAGGCGACCGGCATGTATGATGAGGAGAATGTGGAGAAATCCATTTCCATTGGAGTGAGGGAGAAGGTCAGGAATGCCAGTGTCCAACCGGTGATCGTCAGGTAAACACCGGTCAAAACCACCAACACCACACCGATGGCCAATCCTATAGGAAGGAACTTCTCACCGAGGTCACGGAAAGCGGAGACCACATCGCTCTCCAGATGGCGGCCGACGGACATCTCCAGCATCATCAGAGGCATTGCCAGGAAGATGACCGCCAAAGCGAATGGCAGCAAGAACGCCCCCCCACCGTATTCTCCGGCTATGGCGGAGAACCTCCAGATGTTCGCTATACCTACGGCGGAACCGATGGTTGCTAGGATGAACGCCCGTTTCGATGACCACTTCTCCAAATTTTCCACCCTTTGTATTATTTGTTTTTGACCACGGTAATTCGGTATAACATTTTTGGTACACGCGGTCACTTGACGATTGCAGATATCTCTTTGAACTCGGCCGTCCCCGCCTTGCCCAAAATCTGGAAGAGTGCCGTCTCGACGCTGCTAACCACTGCACCCGCCTGTCGCATGGTTGTCAAGGCAACATCCCTATCTCCATCGTTGCGGGAACAGACCGCGTCAGCGATCACATGGACGTCGAAGCCTTCCTGTAAAAGGCTTACGCATGTCTGAAGGACGCATATGTGGGTCTCAGAGCCGCATAGTATGACCTGATGCCGCGACGTCTTTTTAAGCTCCGTAAGGAAACCGTCCTCTCCGCAACAGTCAAAACTAATCTTTTCAATCGCCGTTGGGACTATGTCCTTGAGACTGGACACCGTCGGGCCTAGGCCTTTAGGGTATTGTTCGGTAACGATAATTGGAATACCCAGATGGGAGCATCCTTTCACCAGACGGATGGAGGCAGCGACCACATCGTCCTTTCTCCCCATGGCGGCCAGAAGCCTATCCTGTAGGTCCACCATTACCAGAACAGCGTCGGCCCTCCTCAGTATGAATCCTGACTTGTCAACCACAACTACAACCATACGTTTCATGATGGTAATGATTTCGTTGATTGGATATGTGTAACCAAACGTTTTGCAGAATAATTACGCGAATACTATTGGCATATCATTCCTGAGAACAAACGGTTCTTCATGGCAATCGTGGTAGTTGGTTGGATTATTAATCCATTTAAAGATTGGTTATTGACAGTTAATATTGTTAATTTGTTTATATACAAAATGAATATCAATCAATAATTACTCATTTATTGGTTATAAAATGGAAATAATCAAATTTCTGTACCTCTTATACATTATAAAGTTTACCATAGTTTTTTGACAATTGTTATATCGGAACGCCTGTGGACCATTATATGACCAAATACTTTGTAAACAATTATTATTTTACATTGTGTATATATTATATCGCCATACCTTTATTAATGCACCACTGACGATTTTCAATATGATGAGGAGCGATCGCAGGACGTTGGATGGTTCGTTCCATTACTTGTCGTTTGTATGTAAAACGGAGTCGGTGGAACAATCCAGTATTTCTTACCTAACTGGAAAGACGCGGTCAACGGATTCATCGTTCTTCAGGAGGGTGGAGTTGTGAGCAGACGTCCTGTTTATCCTTTCACAGCGATTGTTGGACAAGAGGACATGAAAGACGTCCTGCTGTTGAACGTTGTCAACCCGTCGATCGGTGGCGTCCTGATAAGAGGCGAGAAAGGGACTGCGAAATCAACCGCGGTGAGGGCTTTGGCGGAACTGCTCCCTGCCCGAGAGGTCGTGAAGGGGTGCCCCTTCCATTGCTCCTGGAACGACAATGACCGCCTCTGCTCCAATTGTCAGGATGCACTTGCTGATGGGCAGGTCCTCGATAAAGAGACCATACCGATGAGGGTTGTTGAACTCCCACTCTGTGCCACAGAGGACCGTGTAGCCGGGACGCTGGATATCAGCCATGCCATCAGCACCGGCACCAAGAAGTTCGAACCAGGCATTCTGGCCGAGGCCAACGGCAACATCCTCTATGTGGATGAGGTCAACCTCTTGGACGATCATATCGTCGATCTTCTCCTCGATGCTGCAGCGATGGGTATGAACTTCGTAGAACGGGAGGGTGTTTCATTCTCACATCCTGCCAATTTCATATTGATAGGCACCATGAATCCGGAGGAAGGAGATCTGAGACCACAATTACTGGATCGGTTCGGCCTCGTCGTGGATGTGCAAGGAGAGAGGGACCCGGTGAACCGTGTCGATGTGATCAAGAGAAGGATAGACTTCGAATCCAGACCGGATGAATTCCTCAAGATGTATGATGAGTCGCAGAATCAATTCAGAATTACTTTGGTCGAGGCCAGGGGCCGGATGCGGAACTCTGAGGTCAACTCCGACATATTGGAGGCTGCCGTTGAGATATCCCTGCACTTGGGTGTCGACGGCCATAGGGCGGATCTGACCCTTGTCAAGGCCGCCATGGCCTGGGCAGCGCTCAACGGTAAGGAGAAAGCCAGCACCGAGGACGTTTTGAAGGTTGCCAGGATGGCCCTGCCCCACCGTATGAGAAGACAGCCTTTCGAGGAATCCAAGTTGGACATCAGGGAGTTGGACCAATGGTTACAGGAACGATTCAGCTCCTGAGGAGCATATACCCCTTCCCGGCAGTGGTCGGGCAGGACCGTGTGAAGAGGGCTTTGCTCTGTGCCGCCATATCCGATGAGCTCAGAGGCGTACTGATAACCGGCCCCGCCGGCACCGCCAAGTCAACGGTGGTCCGTTCCTTGCGTTCTGTAGTCCCATCTTTGAGAATAAAGAATCTGCCTCTCAACGTCAGTGAGGACCGTTTGATAGGCGGCATCGACGTCGACCACGCCATAAAGTACGGTGAGAAGAGATTTCAACCAGGGATCCTCAAGGAGATCGATGGTGGCCTCCTTTACATGGATGAGATCAACCTTTTCGACGACCGGATAACGCAACGCGTATTGGATGTGATGGAGGGCGGCGAGAACCGGGTGGAGAGGGAGGGCGTCTCCGGATTACATGCGACCAGCTTCGCCCTCGTGGGAACCATGGACCCTGCGGAAGGCGCCATATCCTCACACCTTCTGGACCGGTTCGACATCTGCGTGGAGATGGATCATCTGTTGGATCGTGATTCCCGGATGGAGGTCCTGCGCCGAAGACTAATACACGAGGCCGACCCGCAAGGACTGGCACTATCCCATGGAAATCAGATGGCGGAGATGATAGAGGACATCAAAGAAGCACGGGAAAGACTTCCACTGGTGCTCGTGCCTGATGGTATGTACGAGACCGTTTCCAGGCTGACCATGGAGCTAGGTGTGGAAGGACACCGTGGCGACCTGGCGATGATACGGACCTCCAAGGCACTTGCGGCTCTCGACCGTAGGGACCAGGTTTGTCTGGATGACCTCCATGAGGCGGCGAGCCTCTGTCTTCAACACCGTCGTCGGGATCCGGATAATGAAAAGGAGGATACCGGACCAAGCGATTCCTCACCAAATGAAAGAGATATACCTGAACAGACGGACGATAGTGAATGGGAGCCTCCGTCCGCACCGGGGGAGGATTGCGGTGGCGGGAGCGAGGAGGTTTTCTCCATCGGTGACCCTTTCGTGGTAATAGATTATCTGAAACCATCCGAAAGGAGGATGGACCTTGGTAAGAGAAGAGGGAAGAGAGGCAGCACCGGAGAGTCCGCACATCCTGGACGCTGTACAACGTTCAGGATACCTAGCAGAGAGGTTACCGATATTGCGCTAGTGCCAACTCTGAGAGCGGCCGCGCCCTATCAGATACAGCGCCGTC
Organism: Candidatus Methanomethylophilaceae archaeon; assembly: GCA_007116915.1. Classification (GTDB taxonomy): domain Archaea; phylum Thermoplasmatota; class Thermoplasmata; order Methanomassiliicoccales; family Methanomethylophilaceae; genus PWHV01. The sequence goes on along the minus strand of SKHQ01000063.1, from coordinate 8,688 downwards.
GTCCTGACATGGCGATTGTGCTTGAGAGTTCCGATTTCCGTGAGAAGGTCCGTGTTAGCAAGAACGGGACCACGCTCTTGTTCCTTGTCGATGCCAGTGGATCCATGGGCGCCAGAAGGAGGATGGTGGCCGTTAAGGGCGCCATTCTCTCATTGCTGAAGGACGCTTATCAGAAGAGGGATGCCGTGGGCCTCATGGCTTTCCGCAAGGACAGTGCCGAGCTGATGCTGCCCCCCACCAAGAGCGTGGACCTAGCCTACAGCCGTCTGCGGGAGATGCCCACCGGCGGCAGGACACCTCTAGCCATGGGACTCTCCAAAGCCGCATCCCTGCTGAGTTCGGACAAGGTGAGTAAGGATGACGACCTTGTCATGGTGATAGTCTCCGACGGCAAGGCGAACGTCCCCCTGGACGATGGTGACGCTTTTGCGGATGCGATGGTCATGGCGGAGAGGTTGTCATCACTGCCAATTCGTTTCGTGGTGGTTGACACCGGTTCCGGCTATCCTCGCATCGACCGTGCCCAAAGGCTGTCGAAGGCGCTTGGCGGAACCTACTTCCGCCTGGATGACCTAAACTCCGAACGTCTGGCCCGATCCATTAAGATGGCCGTCCATGGATAATAGGACGGTAAGAACCGTTGTAGCGAGTTGTTACTATGTCAATCGATGATGATAGCACAAGTACCCTGAAGGTGGTGGACGTATGTTCCGGCGGTAGCGGAGGGGATTCCCTTTCCAGGGCCGTCAGCTCCGTCCAGGGTCTAGGGCTACCTTTGCAATGCTTGGAACTGAGCTCCGAAGCCATGGACGGCGATGAACGTACATTCCAGGATGCTTTGCAAAACATTGTTGACGCGGACCTTGTCATTGTCAGACTTCACGGAGGCATACCCTATTTCCGTAAGTTCCAACGTTTCATGGATTCCCTACCGGCGAATGCGCAGGTAATAGTCAAAAGCGAGATACCGGAGGAGATGGGCGATTATCGTCATCTCCTGCGTTTCCCTGATGATGTGTTCCGGTTGCTGATCTCCTTCCTGAAGCTGGGCGGTGAGGCCAATGAGAAGGGGCTGATCCTTTGGGCGGGAAGGAATCTTGCGAAATGGGATGTCGATGTCCCTGAGCCGATCAGGCCGAAGACCGAAGGACTATACCATCCCGACTGGTCGGATGATTTCACTGTTGACGATTGTCTGAGGACCCTGTCCTCCGACAGACCGACGGTGGCGTTGATGTTCTACCAAGGACACTGGTTGAGCGGTAGTCTGGGAGCCATAGACACCATGATAAAGGCGTTGGATGAACAAGGGCTCAATGTCATACCCGTCTATTACATCGCATCGCCGGACCCTATTTCCGGTTCATTGGGCGCCCGGGGTACCGTGGAGAAGTACCTTATGAAGGATGGCCGGTCGATCGTGGACCTTGTCATTATGACCATGGGCTTCTCACAGATACGGCTCTCCGACCCCGGTGACGGCTCTCCTGGTGACGATTTCAACTTCTTCACTGCACTGGGTGTGCCGGTTTTGCAGGCCGGATTCACATACTCCTCACAGCAGGAGTGGATGGATAATCAGCAGGGCATAGGGTCCTTCGAGATGTCCGGAAATGTCATCTGGCCGGAGTATGATGGTCAGATAATCGCGTCGCCGGTTGGTGCTATGGAGAGCGATCCCCACAAAGGCAAGGAGCTGCAACCGATAGAAGAGAGGGTGAGCGCCATGGCCAAGGTTGCGGAGAAGTGGGCCAAACTCAGTCGCATACCTGTTCATGAGAGGAAGGTGGCGATAATCCTTTACCAGAACCCTCCCCGGCGCGACAGCCTGGGAGGCGCCTATGGTCTGGACACTCCTCAGAGCATAGTCCAGATACTGAAGGGCATGAAAGAGAACGGTTACCTTATCGACGAGGTGCCGGAGGACGGTAACGACCTGATATCCAAGATGTTATCAGGATTGGCGAATGATGAGGATTGGCTCTCAGCACGAGAGATGAAGAAGAGGGCGGTCGGAGTTGTGAACCGTGACGATTACAAGGGATGGTTCGCAGAGATACCGGAACGTAACCGTATAGAGATTGTCAGGGACTGGGGAGAGGCGCCCGGCTCTCTGCTTGAGGTGGACGGTGACCTCGTTATGCCGGGCCTGGTCAACGGCAACATCCTTTTGGCGGTACAGCCAACCCGTGGAATGCTGGAGAAGGCCGATGAGGTCTATCACAGCGAGGATCTGGTCATACCTCACAACTATCTTGCATACTACCGTTGGATCCGCGATGTGTTCAAAGCGGACGCACTGGTGCACATGGGGACTCATGGCACCCTGGAATGGTTACCCGGTAAATCGTTGGCTTTGAGTGGGGAGTGCTATCCCGACATCGTGCTCGATGACATGGTGAACATCTACCCTTATCTGATGAGTAATCCCGGCGAGGGGATGCAGGCCAAAAGACGTAGCCGGGCGGTCCTGGTGGGGCATTTGCCACCCGCCTTGACCAGGGCGGGTGGCTATGATGCTCTGGAAAGCCTTGACAATGAGCTTCAATCCTATTTCCATGCGGTTCAGGGAGGATCGACGTCGAAAGGAGGTCAACTCTTGTCAAAGATACACCATATGGTGAAGGATGCCGGTCTTCTCTGCGACCTCGGTCTGCCTGAAGACGCCTCTACCGATACTTTGGAAGAACATCTGCAACGACTTTACGACTATCTGAGCGAAGTGAAGGACGCATTGATCAAGGACGGGCTGCATATCTTCGGTGTACCGCCTCCCGAGGAACGGATGGATGAGATGGTATATGCGCTGACGCGTCTGGCCAACGGGCCGGTACCATCGTTGCGACACTCTATCGCCAATGCGAAGGGCGTTGACCTGACAAAGGCCATTTCCGACCCATCGGCATGGAGCGAAACGGGAAGGTTGAACGGTGAGTTGGTGGAGGAGGTCGACAACGAATGCATGTCGTTGGTGATGGAACTCAGGTCGTTGGAGTATGATGGGCCCCGTTGCATCGGACATCTCACCCAGGTCGGCTTGGACAGTGTGGAGGTCGTCTCCGCGGTCGGATTCATCTGTTCGACACTAGCTCCCTCGATACTCCAAGCCGTGGACGAAGTGGGTAACACTCTGGATGCCCTTTCCGGTTCCTATGTGCCTCCGGGACCTAGCGGGGTGCCGTCCCGTGGCAATGCCCATCTTCTACCCAGTGGCAGGAACTTCTATTCCCTCGACCCACGTGCGATACCGACACCAGCGGCATGGGAGGTGGGTAAAGGGATGGCGGAGCAGATGGTCAGTCGCCACATAGAAGAGAACGGCTCTTACCCTGAGAACGTGGGCATGGTCGTTTTCGCCACTGACACGATGAAGACCGGGGGCGATGACATCGCCTACATCCTATGGTTGATGGGGCTGAGGCCGGTGTGGGCGGATGATGGCGGTAGGGTCGTGGACATAGAGGTTATCCCCTTGGAGGAATTGAAACGTCCCCGGATCGATGTGACTCTGAGGGTGAGCGGCCTGTTCCGGGACGCCTTCCCCAATCTGATGGATCTCATTGACCACGGCGTGGAGACGATCGCCTCGTTGGACGAGGCCCCGGAGAACAACTACCTCTGCAAGCACCTCAAGGAGGATATTCTGGAATCGCTGAAGGAAGGTCTGGGTGAGAAGGAATCGCGCTCCCGGGCTCTGATAAGAGTCTTCGGCTGTCCTCCAGGCACCTATGGGGGCGGTGTCAGCGAGCTGATCGAATCATCATCATGGGAAAGTGTTGATGATCTTGCGGATGCGTTCATCGCCTGGGGCGGGTATGCGTATGGCGGCGGCCGCAAAGGGATGGAGGCCAAGGATGTGCTGCGGCAGCGTCTTTCCAAGGTCGATGTCACCGTCAAGAATCATAGTTCCAGGGAGCTCGACATGCTCGACAATGATGACGACTACATCTATCACGGAGGTATGATCGCTGCCGTGAGGTCGGCAAAGGGCGAGGCCCCGCAATCCTTCGTGGGAGACAGTTCCAACCCCGACAACACCAAATTGAGAACGGCGAGCGAAGAGGGTATGTTCATATTCCGTAGTCGGGTCCTCAACCCTAAATGGTTGGAGGGTCTGAAAAGACACGGATATAGAGGAGCTCAGGAACTGTCATCGGTCATTGACTTCTCCTTCGCTTGGGACGCAACAGCCGAGATAATGGAGCCGTGGATGTACAGATCGATGGCCGAGAGTTTCCTTCTCAACGATGAGAACAGGGAATGGGTACAGGAGAACAACCCCCATGCCCTGCGCCATATGTCAGGGAAGCTACTCGAGGCGATAGACCGCGGGATGTGGAATCCGGATGATTCCATGCGGAACAGGCTGGAATCAATGTTCCTCGATGCCGAAGACCATCTGGAAGACATGGACGGTTGATTTCTTTCCGCTTGTTCGGTCACGTTGATATTTATATCTTCTAACGGTTTTCAATTGAACTAATCAGAGCCTCAGCGAACGATCTCTGTCTGGATATTGAGGGTGTTTCATTGGATAGGTCGGAACCAGGTGGAAAAAAGGTAGCCTTCCTCTCCCATGCATTAAAGGGAGGGGGGGCGGAACGTGTGATATCCAATCTCAGTGAACACATTGGTGAGGATTACGAACTCACTCTGTTGCTCCTTGATTCTGATGGTTCCGAGAAAAATGATGGTTGCCGAACAATCAGTTTATGGTCCCAGCCTTCACTAGTGGAATCGAACCATGGACTGCCGTTCAATCCTATTCAGTTACTACAGATGATGATATCGTTACGCAGAGAGGTAAAGCGTAACGACTTTTCCATGGTCTTGAGTTTTCTTGAGATCCCGAATTTTCTTAACCTCCTGACCCTTGGAAAACATCGGAGAATCGTTTCGGTCAGGAATCATATGAGCAGTAAAAAGAAAGGTTTCCTAGGGAATATGGCTGTAAGATTGGTAACGAGTTTCACAGATCACACGATCGCAGTCTCCGCGATGTCCCGCCTTGATTTGATTGAAAACTTCGGTGCCGACCCCGAAAAAATATCCATACTCCCCAACTCCGTGGACATTGAACTTATACTTCAGCTAAAGAAGGAGGGTTTAGCTGACTGTCCCATCCCGGAGGGCGTACCAGTCATTGTCAATGTAGCTAGATTGACAGATGCCAAAGGACATGACCACCTCATAAGGAGTTTCTGTAAGGTCCGGGAAATGATACCTGAATCGCGATTGCTGCTGGTAGGAGATGGTGATAGGAAAAAAGACCTCGTCGATCTGACGAGGAGCCTGGACGTCGATGGTCACGTGTTTTTTGCCGGATTCCAAGAGAACCCCTACCGTTTTCTCCACCGGTCGGATGTTTTCGTACTCTCATCACATTACGAAGGTTTTCCCAACGCCTTATTGGAGGCCTTGGCATGCGGGGTTCCGGTCATCAGTACCGACTGCCTATCCGGGCCTAGAGAGCTTCTAGCCCCGAGTACCGACCTATCAACGGTCACAGAGGACGTTGAACATGCGGACTATGGCATAATGATACCGCCGTGGAGAAATGATGCTACCGATACTGTCAACGAGCAGGTCATGGCCAAAGCAATTGTTCAGTTGCTTTCCGACGAGGGCATGAGGAGCCGATATGTCTCAAGGGGGGTAGATAGGGTCAATGACTTCGCAGCGCCCAATGTCATAGCCCTATGGAAAGAGTTCATCCATGAACATCTCGAGGACAGGGATTGAAGTTGTTCATATCTATGCCCGGTATGCTTTAAGCTTGATACTGGCAACTGGCCTGCCACCGTATTGTCGGTCGGATATGCCTGTGTCTAGACTGTGATGCGACACCTCGAGGCCGGAAGAGGTCACCGCTAACAGATAATCGTCGACCAGGACCGCGCCGGCGACGCATCCGGTGTGTAGTTCCACGTCATCCTTGTCCGCATCTGCCAATTCACCGGTCAGGACCATGTCGGAAAGATATACACGACCGCCGGGTTTGAGGATCCTTCTGACCTCACGGAACACCTTTTCCTTGTCCAGTGATAGGTTGATGACGCAATTGCTGATGACCACGTCCGCTGTGCAATCCTCAAGAGGGATTTCCTCGATGTCCCCAAGGATGAACTCAACATTTTTGAAACCGTGATAGGTGGCGTTCGATGTTGCCTTCTCGACCATCGCCTTGGTCATGTCGATTCCGATGACCTTTCCTCTTTCGCCGACCATGCGTCGAGCCAGGAAACAATCCATGCCCGCCCCGCTACCGAGGTCCACGACAGTCTCACCTTCTTTTATCTCCCCCAATGCCAAGGGGTTACCACAACCTAGACCAGTGACGGCTCCAGGAAAAATGGAAATTTCTTCATCCGAATATCCCAACGATTGGTTGATAGCTTTAGAATCATGATCTTCGCAACTTGAGCAACAGGAACCTCCCTCAACAGCGATTTTCCCGTACTTGGCACGAACTGCGCCTTTTAGTGTATCGGCTTCAGTCTTCTTGCGGACATCAACTATCTTCTTGTTATCTGTCATACTCGGCCTTCTTAAGAATGTGTCCGGAAGTTTAATAATGAATCCAATTTTCTCACCGATACCTCATAGTTTTGTTTAAAAATCTTCAACCATTCTATGTGTGTCAAGTGGACGGGGTGGATTATGAGAGGAAAAATCGATTCTATAGTGGGCCTCGTCAAACCGGAATTACCGATTATCGCAGGAGTATGCGTAATCGCTGGCCAAGTAATAACGGTTGCAGGTTTGCCTTCCTTAACTACGGTTGTATATGGGTTTCTAGCCGGATTCTTCCTTTCTGCTTCAGCGATGGTGTCCAACGATTATTTCGATATTGAGGTGGACCGTGTCGATAAACCCCATAGACCTTTTCCTTCTGGGCGTGTAAGTGGAAGGGAAGTATTGGCAATCGCAACTGTGTTAGCGGCTTTGGGAATTGTTATGGCGGCCTTTCTGGGTTTAACTCCCTTGGCCTTTGCGGCAATCATTCTACTTATGGGCCTACTTTACAACTGGAGGTTGAAGGAGAGCGGACTGGCCGGCAACATGATTGTGGCCTTCTCAGTGGCCTCCACATTTTTGTTCGGAGGCATATCAGTAAGTGGGTTGAACGAACCTCTGATATGGGTTTTCGCCTCCATAGCCTTCCTCTTCAACCTTGCAGCTGAGATATCATCCGGATCCATGGATATGGAAGGTGACCGCCTAAGAGGCTCAAAGTCAATAGCCATCGTGCATGGGAAAGAGTTCGCATTGCGAACTGCCGGAGTTCTTACACTTGTAATTGTAATGATCACTTTCGTTCCCATAGCCGCCGGATGGTTGGGATTGGCATACGCCCTACCGGTGTTGGTAGCGGACTTGATGCTTATCCTGTATTATCGCCGTCTACTATCATCCTCCACTCCCGATCAAGGTAGGAAGGAGATACGAAACATGTACCTTGTGATGACCGTGTTAGTACTGGGCTTTATCATAGGCATATTGCTTTGACCATAATTCCTTGAAATGCCTCATGGACGTTCCCACAACACTACCAAAACATACAACGTGGGCATGGTTGTAATCGCTGATGATAGCATTATTCAGATTATTTTTACAGCTGATGGCTCGATCAGTCCTTCATGGGCGGAAATATAATACGCCCAATCATTTGAAAAATCGATCTGAGGTGATATCAGAATATAGCTCGGGCCGTCTTTCCGCAAGAAAAAAATTATCTCCCATAGTTCCCCTTGTTCGAGCCCGAGAGGATGCTTCTGCGCTTAGATTGACCATGATCACATTCTCATCGAATGAATAATCCTCTGACAACACATCCCCTTTACATCCTAGCGCCATTACTCCGCCTCCGGCCCTGCCGCCCTCGGCCCTCATTGAATTGCATGCGACGATGTACACGGAATTGTCCCTTGCCCGAGTGGGCAGGTATCGATGCCAAATTCCCTTCCTCTGAATACCTCCAGGACCGGACGAGTAAGGCATCAGGATTATCTCGGCCCCGTTCAATGCTAGCACACCGATGACCTCCGGGAATCGGGATTCCCAGCAGATGCTGATGCCTATCTTGCCGAAGGATGTGTCGAAAACGGGCAATTCATTGCCAGCGTGGAAGTGCTCCCTTTCATGATGACCTAGATGTGTTTTTCTGTAGATGCCAATGATTCGACCGGACTCTGCCAGTATTTGAGATATGAAATTCTTACCTTCGAAAAGCTCCACGAATCCGGCGGAGACGCAGATTCCGTGTCTATCACTCATCCCTACGATGAAAGATGCTATCCGATCATTGGATGTTTCTGCATACTGCAGAGATTGCGGTATTGAATATCCGGTTGCTGACAGCTCTGGAAAACAGATGAGGGATGCCCCGCCCTGTTTGGCAAGAGCGGTCAATGAATCCATTTTCGATAGATTCCCATCAACATCACCGGGAACAGGTAGGAAATTGACGATGGCAACTGTGACATCTCTCATCGGTTGCGGATTACATAGAGACTAAATAATCATATCCGGCCTTGGCAAAGGACGGGTCAAATGGAATGAATCCATCGAGAACGAGATTATGATGGTGCGGGGGGTGGGATTCGAACCCACGAACCCCTACGGGACGGGATTTCCTACAAACCCGTTGTCTTAAGTCCCGCGCCTTTGTCCAGCTCGGCTACCCCC